>QNEL01000143.1 GCA_003645185.1 Candidatus Parabeggiatoa sp. nov. 3 | reverse complement strand
GGAATTTTGGCAAATAAGGCGCGAATGATGTTCATAAAGCCTTCGAGATTTTCCGTTTCTAAATACTCCCGTAAATTTTCCGCAGCGGGTTGGATTTTGCCTAATTCATTTTGGGTAAAACTGTCAAAGAGATAAGTCACAAAAGCTTGTTTCACTTCAAAGTTGGGATAGTTCAAGACATATTGGAGCGTCCTCGCTTTTTGAACAATTTCGGTTATCGTTAAATAGCCGGTTTGAAATAACAGCGCGAAAATATTGAGGTTCTCAATATTATAACTATCAAAGAGAATCTTTGAAACCGTTTGGTTTTCAAACTGGGTGGCATCAAGTGCGCTATTTTTGATTAACTTCATCAGAAAGGTTGGGGTTCCACTGGCAAACCAATAATTGTCAAATTGTTGTTCAGCAAACAAATTGAGAATTGAAAACGGATTATACAATTTGTCTTTGGCATTCCATGAATAGCCGTCATACCAAGTCTTAATTTTAGTCAGCAAGTCTGCCTTCTTTATCCCCAACTCAAAACAAAGATTTTGAATAGGCTGATCAAAATAACTTTCCAATTCTGTTTGTGTGTAGCCTAGCAATGTAGCAAATGGTTTTGAGAAGGTTATATCCCGTATATTATTTAATTCCGAAAAAATCGACACACGAGAAAATTTAGACACACCAGTTAAAAACACAAAGCGCAGAAAAGCGTCACCAGATTTCAAAACAGCAAACAATTCCCTAAGAACTTCACGGTTTTTGGTCGCCTTTTCAATATCATCAATATGATCGACAATGGGTTTATCATATTCGTCTACCAGAACCACCACTTTTTGTTGCGTTTTTTCAGCGATTTTTTCAATTAATTCAAAAAACTTATCTCGAACAAATTGACTTGAAAGACTAATCTCGTATTTGTCGGCCACCTTATCCAAAAAGGATAATAATGAGTTTTTAAACTCTTTATCATTTGAGTATGAAATGCGATTGAAATCAATAACAATAACCGGATAAGACTGCCATTCAATCTTATCATAGATATACAATCCCTGAAAAAGGGCTTGATTGCCCGAAAAGATTTCAGATAACGTCGAAACCAGCAAAGATTTTCCGAATCGGCGAGGGCGGGAAAGAAATAGATATTTGCCTGCCTCTAATAATTCTGCAATCTTTTGAGTTTTATCAATATACAGGTACTCTTCCGTGATGATTTCGGAAAAGGTTTGAATACCAATGGGTAATTTTTTCATATTTGTCTCAGTAGGGGCAATCCCTTGTGGTTGCCCATATCAATATTTGTCTTAATCAGTAGGGGCAATCCTTTGTGGTTGCCCATATCATCTTAATATAAAAATTATAGACTATCCTAAATGAGTTGTAAATGATAACGGGCTGCATGATAGAACACTGATAACACAGATTGTCATGATTGACGCTGTTTTGTTTTAATCATTTTTAATCAGTATTAATTATGAACATCAATTTAATCTGTGTTCTATCTGACTATATGATATGCTATTGGTTTTAATACAAATAGCACATTTATTAATTTAATTAATAGGTGCTAAAACGGATTGTGCGAGAGAATTGCTGGGCAACAAAGCCCACCCGACAAATGGACAATTAATTAATATGGAAAAATCAATATGGAAAAATAAGGGCTTTATGCCTTATTTAATCATCGTATTTTTGAATGCCTTTACGGATTTAGGGCATAAAATCATTATCCAAAATGCCCTCTTTAAATTTTATGATGGCACTGAGTTGCGGGTTTATACCGCTATCATTCAAGCGATGATTTTGTTGCCGTTTATTATGACATTTACCCCCGCCGGATTTTTGTCTGATAAATTTCCTAAAAATCGCGTGATTGTCTTCGCCGCCTTTATCGCTTTGCCTATCACGGCTATGATTACAGTGTCTTATTACACAGGCGCTTTTTGGTTGGCTTTTTGGCTGACTTTTGTCTTGGCATTGCAAAGTGCCTTTTATTCGCCTGCCAAATATGGCTATATCCGAGAATTGGTGGGCAAAAATAATTTAGCGCCTGCCAATTCTGCCGTGCAAGCTGTCACCATTACAGCCATTTTGGGCGGCACATTGGTTTATACCCTCTTTTTTGAAAGCTGGTTTTCAACCGATTTTGAAAATATCGGCGATATTCTCCAATCCGTTAAATATGTCGGCTTCTTGCTGATAATCGGTACGCTGATTGAAGCCCTATTAGCCTTGCGTTTGCCCTTAAAACAGCAAACTGATTTGACGTTGAAATTCGCTGTCAAGCAATATTTGAAAATGCGTTATCTCAAAAACAACTTGAAATCGGCTTGGAGTCATCAAGGTATTTGGTTAAGCATTATCGGCTTGGCCGTGTTTTTTGCTATCAACCAAGTCTTACTCGCTAACTTCGGTGCCCATCTCAAAGAGACAATGGGTGAAACCGATACGCGCATTGCCAACGGTATCATGGCTTTAGCCGGTATCGGTATTATTTTTGGCTCCATTTTTGTCGGCAAGGTGTCTAAAAATTATATTGAAACGGGCATGATTCCATTAGGGGCTTTGGGTATCTGTGTTTTTCTGTTCAGTCTCGTCTTTGTTCAAGACTTATTGTCTCTTGCCATCCTGTTTACGGTTTATGGCTTTTTTGGCGGCCTCTTTATCGTGCCGCTTAATGCCCTGATTCAATATTATGCCAAAGAAGGTGAAGTCGGTACCATTCTGGCCGCCAATAATTTTGTAGGCAATCTGTTTATGTTGGCTTTTTTGGGCGCGTCTATCGGTTTAAGCTTTCTTCAATTTTCCAACCAAACCACGTTTTACATACTCGCGACAGTCACGTTTTTCGGAACCCTTTACGCTATCGCGAAATTACCCCAATCCTTCATCCGTTATATCATTGTCGGCATGCTGAAACGACGTTACCAAGTACAAGTTGTCGGTATGAAAAACCTACCGGCCAGAGGGGGCGTTTTATTATTAGGCAACCATGTCAGTTGGCTAGATTGGGCTATGTTACAAATTGCATCACCTCGGCCCATTCGCTTTGTCATGTTTCGCAGCTATTATGAGAAATGGTATCTCAAATGGTTTTTGGATATCTTCCGCGTGATTCCCATCGGACAGGCTGGGAGTAAGCAAGCCCTTGATCAAGTTCAAGAAAGTCTCAGTCAAGGTGAAGTCGTCGCCCTGTTTCCAGAAGGGCATATCAGTCATAACGGCCATTTAAGTATTTTCAAAAGCGGTTTTGAACGGGCCGTCAAAGAGACACAGGCCGTCATAATACCCTTCTATTTAAGAGGGTTATGGGGCAGTTTATCTTCCTATGCAACCCGTAAATACCGTTATTCAACGGGTTATGCCGGCCAACGTCGCATCACAATAGGCTTCGGCAAATCACTGTCTCATCAGGCTTCAGCCAGCGAAGTCAAACAAGCCGTTTTAGAAACCGCGTTCCATAGTTGGCAAAGCTATGTTGAAACCTTAGAACCCTTGCCGATCAGCTTTTTGCGAACCGCTAAAACACAAAGTAGTCGGATTGCGGTAATGGAAGCCAATAGCGAGTTAAGCTACGGCCGCTTATTGGCAGCCGCCCTCGTTTTTGCACGTCAACTGAAACCGCTGATGAGCAGTCAAGCGAATATTGGTATTCTCCTACCGCCCTCTACAGGTACTGTTTTAGCGAATTTAGCCGTGATGATCAATGGCAAAACCGTCGTCAACCTGAATTACACCGCCGAAACGAGCGTCGTCGCACTCAGCCTAGAAAAGGCAGAGATTAAAACTGTTCTGACTTCCCAACGCTTTTTAAGCAAACTAGAAGGGCGCGGTATAGATTTAACGCCACTGAAAACGCATGCTCACTTTGTTTACTTGGAAGACGTCAAGCAAGCCATACCAAAATGGAAACTGATTTTATCCTTGCTACAAGCTAAACTATTACCCGCAAGCGTGTTAAAGGCCTTATATTTCAAGAAGACAGCTTTAGAAGATACCGCAGCGATTCTCTTTAGCAGCGGCAGTGAAGGCGTACCCAAAGGTGTGCAACTGACTCATCAAAACATCATGAGTAATATCAAAGAGGTATCAGCTGTTTTGAACCCCAAAGAAGAGGATATTATCCTCAATGCCCTACCCACTTTCCATGCTTTTGGGCTGACAGGCACCACCTTTTTGCCACTGATTGAAGGCATGCCGATGGTATGCCAACCCGATCCAACAGACGCCAAAACCATTGGCCGCCTAGTCGCGCAATATCAAATCACCCTTCTGCTAGGCACATCCACCTTCTTGCGTATTTATACGCGCAGTCGCAAAGTGCATCCCTTGATGTTTCAATCACTGCGGCTTGTCGTAGCCGGAGCAGAGCGTCTGAATCCAGAAGTGCGTAGCAGTTTCAAAGAAAAATTTGGCAAAGATATTTACGAAGGCTACGGTGCCACCGAAACCAGCCCAGTCGCCAGCGTCAACATACCCGATATTCTGTTATCTTATTCCGGCGATATACAAACCGGCAATAAAATAGGCACCGTCGGCCTACCTATACCGGGTACCACAATCAAAATCGTTGATCCTGACACCTTAGAAGAATTGCCTATTGGGGAAGCAGGATTAATTATGATAGGCGGCATCCAGATCATGAAAGGGTATTTGAATGATCCCGAAAAAACGCAATCCGTTATCGTCGAAAAAGACGGAGTACGTTGGTATCAATCAGGCGATAAAGGCAAGTTAGATGAAGACGGCTTTTTGATCATCTTAGACAGATACTCCCGTTTTGCAAAATTAGGAGGAGAAATGGTGAGTTTAGGGGCCGTCGAAGCAAAGCTTTCTGAAATCATAGAGAATCCCGATATCGAAATCCTCGCCATAGCCTTACCTGATCCCAGCAAAGGCGAAAAAATAGTGTTGTTAGTCGCCGGCGAAAGCGATATGGATAAATTGAAAGCACAAATGCTTCAAAGCGATATCAATCCCTTAATGATGCCTAAAACGTATCTTGCGGTAGAAGCCATACCAAAACTCGGAACCGGAAAAGCCGATTTTGCAGGCGCTAAAAAGAAGGCCCTGGAAATGTTGGGGTAGAAGGGCTAGGGTGTTCATACGATTGAAAGAGAAATAAACGCAAAAGGCGCAAAAGACGCTAAAGACGCTAAAGATGCGCGGTAAGAGATATTGCGTCTCTTGCGTCTCTTGCGTCTCTTGCGTTAATTATTTACAGAATTAATGATGAACCTAAAAACAGACACAATCTACTTTGAAATTAAAACGGTTATCGAAAATGCCCGTGTACAGGCCTACAAAGCGATCAACGCTGCGATGGTACAAGCCTATTGGCATATCGGCCGCTTGATTGTCGAACAAGATCAAAAAGGTGAGACAAAAGCTGAATATGGTAAAGCTTTGATAAAAGAATTGTCAAAAAGACTCACACACGATTTTGGGAAAGGGTTTACTGTGACAAATCTGAATTATATGAGGCAGTTTTATCTCACTTTTCCAATTGATCACGCACTGCGTGATCAATCAGCTCCGAACACCCTGCACCCTGAATTGAGTTGGACACATTATCGCCTCATGTTGAAAGTCGAAAACCCAAAGGCCCGTCGTTTTTATATTCAGGAGTGTATTGAAAGCAAATGGAGTACTCGTCAACTCGAACGACAAATCAACTCATTTTACTATGAACGTTTGTTATCCAGTCAAAATAAACAAGCTGTCAGAGAGGAAGTTGAAACCAAGGCTATCACGCTACGACGCGAAAATCTTATAAAATACCCCTATGTGCTTGAATTTATTGAATTAAAAGAAAATAGCGTCTTTCTTGAAAAAGATTTTGAAGCGGCATTGATTGGTAAATTGCAAGCCTTTTTATTAGAATTAGGCAAAGGATTTGCGTTTGTCGCGCGACAACAACGTATTATTGCTGATGGAGAACATTTTTATGTTGACTTGGTATTTTATAATTACTTGCTCAAGTGCTTTGTATTGATCGACTTAAAATTAGGCAAACTCACTCATCAAGATATTGGGCAAATGGATTTTTACGTCCGTTATTATGAAAATGAAATCAAAACAGAAACCGATCACCCCACCATTGGCATTATCTTATGCTCAGAAAAAAACGAAACCATTGTAAAATATTCGGTATTAAAAGAAAGCCAACAACTGTTTGCCTCTCAATATAAGCTGTATTTGCCAACAGAAGAAGAATTAATTCATGAGTTAGAATCTGAACTGTTGCACTTAAAATTAGAAACACAGGAACATTCAAAAGCAATCAAATCCTAATTGATCATGATTGACACCGATTAACATCAGTCTAATAATTGAAATCAGCGTTCTATCAAGTCATTAACCGTTTTTTAAATTTAGAATAGAACGCTGATTCGGCTTCTGAGACTGATTTAGGCAGATAAAAATGTTAAAAGACTTATGTGTACCTACTTAGCCTCTTCAAGTTCAATATCGGATATTTCTAAAATTCGCTCTGCTAACGAAGAAAAAATTACCCAAAATAGGCCATTTTTTGACGTAGTGAATCACGAAAAGATTGAAAATGCGGACAGCGAGTGGCAACAATATTTGGTTCCACTAATTTTAAGGCTTGGGGGCCTTCAATCGTTTTCCGATATTTTAGTCCATTTTTTGTCGTCATTCTTTCCAAATGTACAGCCGGTTTGGGATCACAATCAATGGCCGTTTCTGGCGATTCTCTAACAGGCACTAATTTTCTAATATCATCCAGTAATTGATGTGGTGCATTGGGATACACGGCACAAAAACCTTCTGGATGAGCAATCATCCATGCCTCAATTTCTTGCACGGCAAAATGAATTTCGACGCGGTTATGAAATCTTGAGTCAATTTGTTCAAAAATCGCTTGATGTATAGCCGCTTCATCTTCACAATCTAAATCGCGCAAGATAAACACATAATCGCCTATCGGTGAACCTTGTTGTTGGAGTTTTTGTCGTTTTTTCTTAGGCGGATCGAGGTGTCGAGACACGTCAAATCCAACATCAGATAATAAATCGTATTTGCCATTTTTGCGGAGTGTCTGATGTCGGATGGCTTTTTGACGCATAAAATCAAATTCTTCTCGTAAAATGTTATGAATGCCTTTACCAAAAACATTGGCTAAGCCTTCAGTTTGCCCTTCAACAATAAATAAAACATTACGGATCATCTAGGCCACCCCCCTAATTCTGGATGCCCTGAACGAAACAGTTTGCCTAACTTATAATGCACCAACCACTCTTCTAATGCTTCAGCGTCTAATCGTTCAAAAGTCGCTTTGCCGACTTCATTCAAAGCACACACCACGACTTTATCTGCTTGATCTGTCAATTCATCTAACAAAATGGATGAATGCGTGCTGATAATGACTTGAGTGTGTTCAGCCGCTTCCGTAATCAGGGTAGCCAAAATAGGCAACCATGCCGGGTGAATACCCAATTCTGGTTCATCAATACACACTAAAGCGGGTGGATTGGGATGAGCCAATACCGCAATCCAACACAACATCCGAATCGTTCCATCAGAAACTTGATCTAGTTTCAACGGTTTGCCAGGCCTATCAAATTGCCAACTGAGTTCAAAATGCTGTGAATCTATCAACGGAAACTTAAGTAAACGATGCCCAGTATAAAGACTTCGCAATATGCGATCTAAGTTTTCTCCAAAATCGCCCTTTTCACTCTGAATCAAATTGTACAACACCATTTTTAAATTGCGCCCATCTGCTGCCAAGAATTGTTGTAAGGCATCAATTTCTTTGACTTCGTGCTTAATCGCACGAATATTCATATCATTGGCATTATAAAAGCACCATGACAAGGCTTGTTCACGAACCGATTCCAAGACAGGATAAAGCTGTGAACTACTGAGTGAACCCAAAGCCAATTTTTGCGGACTTTTTAAGTTTTCTGGCATTTTTTGTAATCCATTGCCACTTTTCCAAGGCTTTGCCATGCCTTCCCCATATTTAAAATCCAAATAAGCCTCGGGCATCAGAGAAGAATCAAGGCCGGTTTCATCAAGTCTTTCTTGATTAACGGAAAATCGGCCATAACTATCACCTTCGATAATCAGATGATATTTCAGTTCGCCTTGAGTCAGCAGAGCATTGCCACTCAATTCCCACATTAATTCCATTTCTGAAGGCAAAGCCCTATCCAGATCAATTACAGAAGTCAAGCCTCGTCGTTTTTTAAAAGTTTCCGCTAAACCGCCAGACAGTGCATCAGGCAAAAATTCAATCATTTCTAAGAGATTACTTTTACCCGCGCCATTAGCACCAATCAAGATATTCAAATTATCCCATTCAAAAGGCTCAGCCATTTCCAAATTGCGATAACCTTTTGCTTGTATGGTTTTTAAGTAAGTTTTTGTTGTCATAAAACGATTTTCGTCATCCAAATCATCCAAAATTGTCGTAGGGTGGGATCGCTTAGCAGCCACGATCTCAAATATTATCCCAAAAGCCAACCGCCCGCTTGCCCACCATCCCGATCTTAAGCCGCTTTACGCAACCCTCTATCCCATTGCCGTAAAGATTTTCAAGCAATTCTCTCAATTCTTCCGCAATTTCAACAGGAGGTTCGCCTGAAAGTGCTGTGGCTATGAGACGTTCAGCTTCCCGAAATTCTTGACATTGTACTGCCAAAGAAGCGGCACTTCGATAGAAAACCGAGCGAGTCGGTTCTTCATTCATAAGCGTTTGAAAAAACTCGGCAGATTCTTTTTCTTTATCATAAGCTTGTCGAAACAAATCATCAGCTTTGTCTAATTGACCTTGATGTTTTGCCATTAATGCCATCTCAGCCATATCCATAGCTTCTCGATGTAATGCTTGAATCGATATCATATAACAACCTGTGAAGTGGGTTGATTCATTTTTTAGCGTCTTTAACGTTTTTATAGATGTTCAGAAAAATAAATTAGGGGCAACCACAAGGGATTGCCCCTACGGATGACTTGTAGGGGCAACCCTTGTGGTTGCCCTGTTTGAAATTAATTATCTGAAAATCTATAGCGTTTGTTTGAATTTAAACCGCATTAGGCACACAATCAACAACTAATTGATATCCAATGATATGCAATGCTTCTTCGAGACGGGATAATGGAGAAACATAATACGGATCAAGTAAGCTATGGATTTCTTTTTCATCGCTATTGAGACGTTTAGCCAGCTCAGTTTGACTCATAGCACTTTGACGCATGGCATTATAAAGTGTCGCTTTCACAGCCGTTTGTGCCGGTAGATGAACCAGATAATGCGCTTGAGAAGCGGGTGAAGGCTGCGGAATGAGTTCATTATCACTGATACGTCCAGCTATCGATTCTTCAAGACAATCCGCCGCTTGGTGAAGGGCATCCGCTAAATCGTCACCTTGGGTAATGGCTTCTGGTAAATCGACAAATGTCACTACAAAACCACCGTCCAGTATATCAGGAACAAGCGTCGCGGGATAAGCAAAGTGATTCATTTTAAACCCCCTTTAAAATTCTTATCATTACTGTAAATCATCCATTGTTAAACCAAGCTGATTTAGCATGGCAGCTAAAGTGCCACTTTTAAGTTCACTCTTAAGATTGGGGACAATAGTGCGTTTTTTGCCATACCATAGTATAAGGTACTATGACTGCCTTTGCCACGTTTTCTAAGCCGCTCAACTATTACCCCTTTTTTATGTCCTACATTTTTCACTTTTCTGACAAATTCATTTCCTGTCATTATTTATTTTCCTTTGCGCTTTGGGAGGCACATTGGTTTAACAGTGTGTAAGAAGCTTTAAATGCTTTGTCTATACATTTCTTGCTTAGAATGCTTTATCACAAAAATGACCTCTCTCACAAAAATTCTCATAACGATCTGATCAATATTAATCAGTGTAAATCATGACAATCAGCGCAATCAGCGTTCTATCATTTTGCTCACGCTTCGCGCTAAACAGAATAAATTACCCCCTTTGTGTCTTTGCGTGAGATTATAAAAATAACAAGATGATTCTTGAGTTGTTTCATTCATTATAGTCAAGCCAATTCCTCAAAAAGTTCACATTTAACACCCCAGTTAAGGGCAGACACGCCGGCATTCCCATACAAAATATAACGTATTTAGGAACTGTAGGGGCTGCCCTTGCGTGTTCGCCCTCGCATAACTCTGCTATTCTTTTAATTTAGTGATTTCCATCTTCTTTAAACCAGTTACTTGTCTAATAAAGGCAATATCCGCATTGGCTTGCAACAGTTGTTTCGCTATCTGTAATTTAGCCGCTTTTTCAGCATTTTTGGCCTTTTCCAAAGCCGCTTGTTTTTCAAAAGCAACCTGAGTTTCCGCTTTTTCTAAAACGGCTTGTTTTTCAGCTTCCGCCTTTTCTAAAACGGCTTGTTTTTCAGCTTCTGCCTTTTCTAAAGCCGCTTGTTTTTCAGATTCTGCTTTTTCTAAAACGGCTTGTTTTTCAGCTTCCGCCACTTCCGCCTTGTCTAAAGCCGCTTGTTTTTCAACTTCCACCGCTTTTGTCTTGTCTAAAGCCGCTTGTTTTTCAGCTTCGGCCTTTAAAGCTTTGTCTAACGCTTCTTGTGTCGCTTTTTGGGCTTTCGCGTTTTCTCTTTCTGCTTTTTCCGCACGCGCCAAATTGGTTTTCTGATCTGAAAGCCATCTTAACTTTTTCTGTTGAACCTCTAATTCTTCTGGTGTTAAGGTTGCTGTATTGGCAATGCTTAGGGCTTGGTTGATCTCTTTGTCATTCGCTAAGGTTTTGGGGATGGATTTCAAATGCCCTACATTTTTCACAAAATAAATCCATTTGTCTGCCATCCCTTTCAGTTGGCGTAGCGTTTTCTCAAACTTCGGCAATTCCACAAAAACCAATCTCATTTCCTCTGGATAGGGCACTTTGTGATGTCTTTCTAAAAAAATAAAATCGGTTATCACCTGTGATTTCAACTCTTGCTGTGAAAACATCACAAAGTCTGTGAAGGTTAACCCAATGGCTGGATTGAGTTCGCTGTATTTGTCGCCTTTTTCTAATTGCGTGGAATAGGCTTTTGCGACATTAGACAATACCCGTTTGTCAAAACCAGACTGATTGAGGACTTGCATCTCAATAATCACTTGAGTCCCATTATCCAAATAGGCCTTAATATCCACAAAAGTGTTTTTCAAACTGGCAACCAGTGGGGCTTGATAGGGATCGACAATGGTTAAATTCACAATGGGATGATCTCCAAAATCAAGCAGTGCATTCAAAAAACTGATCAGAATGTCTTTAGATTGCTGGCTGCCAAAAACCTTTTTAAAGGCAAAATCGGTTGTCACATCAATAAATTGCATTTTAAAAGTTCTCCTATAAAAATATTATTCGTTTCGTAAAATATTATGAATGCCTTTACCAAAAAACAAAAATAACGGTTCTCACCAAAATCATAAAACCCGAAAATACCCAAAAAAATCGTGCAAGGGGGACACCCTGGGGTGTTAAATTTCAGGCATTTTGGCTACTTTTTTTTCACCCCGGATTCGTAGGGTGGGTAAGCGGGCGACAATGAACTCAATATAAACCCAGATTTCACCGCCCGCTTGCCCACCATCCCCCTGAAGCTCTGGTTTCAATTTTGCACCTAAGCTACTATTGTTATTGTGTTTCATAACGTACTTGTTGCACTTGACGATAGTATTGTTCTAATAATTACAGTGTAGGCATGGGCATATACTTATCATTACAATAAGTCATTAGCTTTTCCTACAATCTTTTCGAGTTGACGCGCTATTCACCTGCCTAAGCTTCTGACTGTCTTCCATCAGACTACGCGCTCTCTTCCCACCGTTCCAAAGATATAATTTATAAGTTTTAGGTTCCAACTCTACACGGGATATTAAGGCATACCAATAGGGAGGCGGATACCCTATTGCCTTGTAACATATCAATAATGGCGATCTTTAGCTTCACTTTGTTGCTCACCGCGTTTTACGTATATTCATTGGTTCAATTTCTTAACCTTGACTTATTCACTCTGCGAAGTTTAACTGCTAAACCAGTTATTGGCTACATTACACCCCGCTTTAGCCTATTAAGTAGACAATTCTTAAAGTGACTAGGGGTATTGGCTTACTCTTGTATGTTTCGTTCTGAATTTTCATCTCCCTTATATCTTAAGTTAAACCGGCTATGTCTAGCCGGTTATAATGCCACGCAACCCTTTGTTTTTGGGTTACTTTTGCATTAAACGGGTCACACTCCGCCTCGCAACGGCCAGACGTAGTAGTGGCGTCTCTTGCCTTCGTTGGCGACGTTGCCGTAGTGGAGGCTCACGCTCCATGCGCGGTTAAAGTACCTGGTCGTGCTAAATGACCAGTAGTCGTTCGCTTGTACGCCAGAGAACGCATCACCTTCCTTCCAAGGGCCTGTACCAGCAGCATTGGAGAGTGCTCTCTTCCCATTTTTTCTATCCACATATTTCTTATCAATCATCTCCTTCAACTCTTCAATGCTAGGCAAACGCCACATTCCAGCCCTTGAGCCATCACGGAGTCCACATTGTCCATGAGCCAGATTCGCGGCACGTTGCATGGCGGTTTTCCAATATTTCCTACCAAAACAATTCGCATTTTTCAGCCAGATCAATCCACTCCGATTATCGGTGACGGTGCCATCGCCATTGTCGGTGTAGCGGTATGAGGAATGAGAGGAAGGCCTTGAGGCGACGGGTACCGGTACTGGACAACCATTTTGTTTAACCTTGATACCAGAAGGGCTACCCAAACAAGCATCTTGATAATCTGCAACACTGTCTAGATCGGAATCTAATGGACAGCCGCGAGCATCAACGCCTTGAGAGAGTTCTTTTGAGGTGTTACGTGGGCAACGATCCCGATAGTCAGCGACACCATCTCGATCCCGATCTTTTGGACAACCGTTTGAATTGACCCCTTTTGCAATTTCTTTAGCCCGATTATAGGGACAACTATCCTGATAATCCGCTACTCGATCCTGATCGTTATCTATCGGACAGCCTTTTTGTCTCCCTTTTTTATAAACGCCCTTGGCTATTTCTGCCGAGCTGTTATGAGGGCAATTATCTTGATCATCGGTGATCCCATCTCTATCGCTGTCTGGTTTGGATACTGGTATCGGTGGCGTAGGTTTATGTGAAACCGATGTGGGCGGCTGTACTCTTCCCAATTCTGCAACTTGACTCCTATCCCCAACAAAAAACACAAAATCACCGCGTGACAGTTCATAATCGATGATTTTTCCATATTGCGGGGTTTGAGCAGTATGTTCTGGCACTTTATTTTTGAGATACAGCCCCAATTCTTCTCCCGTCACATAACCATCTTTATAGAGATCAGCTAAACCATAACGCAAAGCATCTACAAAAGCGGGTGTAAAAACACTTTTTGCGGGTACGGTTTCATCGGCACTGCCGGCTGTGATAAATTGACGTACTGGTAATTCTGCCATTTGACTGATTTGTCTTGGCATTTTCGGCAAAGCCTTCGCTTTAAACACGGTGCCTGAAAAACAACTGTCAAATAAAAACAAGGCATGTTTGGCTTCCATTCGCCGCGCCATTGCCAGTATGTCATTCATCGTCAGGGCTTTTTGTAAAAACCCTTTTTCATCCAAATGGGGATTCGGTGCGTCTGTTGGGACAAGATAACCTTTATCTTTGCGCGTGTGTCCATGCCCTGAATAGAAAAACAATAGGCGGTTGTCTTCATCAAAACCATAGTCGTTGATAAAGGTTTTAAAGCGATTGCCTAATTGTTCGGCATTGAGATTCAGGGATTTTTCGACTTTAAAGCCTTGCTTTCTCAAGACGTCTTCAACTTGGGCCAATTCGCCAGGTATGCTCTCCAAAGTTGACCAACCATTGGTGTATTGACTTTCACCAATCAAGAGGGCGTAACTACCAGAATACGAAGACAGAATCTGAGAGCCTTGTAGACTCTGATTGGCGGTGTTGGTGGTGTACACGGGTTGTTCATAAGGGGTTGAGTTGGATGTGATACCGCCCGGATCACGTTGTTGTTCAGGTATCGTAGGAGTACAAGCGGATAAGAGCAATCCGATTAAGCATAAAGCAAATCGCGCATTGTGTAAGTGAGTTGGCATGTTCATGTGAGTGCCTTTTTGTGTTGAGTATAACGGATTTTAATTATTTCACGCAGAGACGCAGAGACGCAGAGAATAAGAGATGATTGATATCAGGGTAGACAAGCAGGCGGTTGAAATCTCGCTTCACACCTCTGCGGCTCTGCGGCTCTGCGTGAGCCTAAATACAAATCAATCACCACCTCACCCTAACCTGTTTTCGAGGTGTGTACCATTTGCTGTTAGCATAAACCGAGGCTTGAATTTGGACAGATTGATCACGATAGACATACTTTGCACATAATCTTCCGCTTCCTTTAAACCAAGTGACTCGACTGTTTTCTACCCAACTGTAGGGGGAAACGCTTTGATTGTGGTTATTGACAATACGATAATTTGCACAATCCCCACCGTGTAAAATGCTGGGCCCGATAATTTTGAAAGAGATTCGTTTTGCCGATGTCTCAAGAATCTTCACGTTTATGCCGGCTACTACTGTTTTACCGCTTTCAGTATATGAGGCTTTGATATACACCGATTGGCTTTGATTCAGGGTTTGGGTTTGTAAAGTCGCGCCCTTAAAATCGCTAAAGCGACTGTTTTCACGCCACTTGGCTAGGCGCGTGACATCACGACGACTGCCGTCTGAGTAAAAGACTTTTGCCTGATAACGACGAGATTGCCCTTCTTTAATGCGTTTGGGGCCATAAATATAAAAGCGAGTCGGCTTTTTCCGGTTTATCCGTATACCTTCAGATGATACCCATTTATAACGGTATGGTTGATATTCCTTCACTTGGTAGGCGTGGTAACACCGTTTTGAGACTTTCCAATCTTTAGATGAAGCTTCATAAACGCAAAAACGCCCGGCCGCATCTCGATGGGAAAAGATTTGCACATGACTCCCCGGTTTATTGAGTATATCGCCGGGTAACAGTGCGTTTTTTGAACGCAGTCGAGTCGATATCTTCGGTAAATGATAAGTGCCGTATTTATGCTTTAATCGGAAAGCACGAGAAACTAAACCCGAACAATCCACGCCGACGGCTTCACGACTACCACAGTATCGACTCCGACAGCGTACACATTTATCGCCCGCTTTTTTGCCCTGTTTTAAGCCTTCCTGAAAGGAAGAGAGACTATCAAATCCACACCATTTATAAGGCATACCTCGGTACCAACCCGAATGGGAAATCGGGGTAATCACTTCTTTATAACCAATGTATTCTTTTCCCCTCGTCACGTTTGCGTTTTTCACATAAAATCGGGCGTTGGTATAATTTTTTGCCAAATCAAGGATTTGTTGACGTGAAACGATTTTTCGCGATCTTTTGCCTCGATCACCCCGCGTTATTGAAGACTCTTCTTCAACCCTTGGCACTGTCGCCTCAGATGGTTCAAAATCATCGTTTTGCGTTTTGCTGTAAGACAAAAATGACCAGTGCTTTGTTCCAGAACGGGTTGAGCGCGTTTGTGCCTCATTGGTACTCAAATGCCATTTAACCACTTTTAAATTATTTTTGTGTGGCACCATTTGATAAACATCACCCATTGGGGTAACGACTAAATCTTGAACAGTGTAGGCATACAAACTATAGGCTAATTCAGATTCCGCCAGCAATTGCCCAGTCGGGGCGTATTTCCTTAAAAATCTTTGAGGCGATTCGGCATTATTAACGCGTTCTTCGACACTGAGATAGCTATTGTCATCGCTATCCACGCCAATCAGCGTGAAAGTTTCTAAATCCCCTTTCCGACTGACAATGGTGATGTCTTTGCCAATATTGCTTTCTTCATGGTGTAACCAAATCGTGCCTTGTGAGGGATTGATTCGCGCGGCATGAAAGGCATAGCCTCCGTTGACAAGTGCTTGAAATGCAAGCGGATTTTCATCATTATGACGATAAGCGTTACCATCAAAGGCTTGTACGATTAGCCCGCGTGTGGCATCACATTGGATACCGATAGGCATAATCGTCTCATTAATCGCATAGGCATGAATGGCTTCTTGCGCTTGATTATACAGCACGATTTTTTTATTTCGGCTAAAAAGCATATAAACGTGTTCACCGTTATCCAAGACACAAAAATCATCGGCCTCTTTTGAAGATAAGGGGAGAAAGGAAAAGCGATGAGTAGTGAGATTGAATACCCAAATCCGTTGATTAGTGGCATCCAGCAAATATAAAGCCTTTCCGGCTTCGTCTATGACAAGACGTTGAGGCCCAAAATTATTGGCAGGGGCTTTGTCTAAGGCAACTTGTCTCGCACCGTTCCCCCAATTTAAGCTCGCGACTTCATCAGGGCTATCGCTCTATGAAGCCATACCTGCCAACACTTTTTCAAGATAAGAATTGTCCCAGCCTGCCTTTAGACGTTTATTCTCAATACCAATTTTGGCCGTATCTTCCTTGCCTAGTAAAT
>QNEL01000142.1 GCA_003645185.1 Candidatus Parabeggiatoa sp. nov. 3 | reverse complement strand
TCATCACTCTTATGATTCAATCTGTTTTCTCTCAATTTTTCGACTAACTTTTTACTCTCCAACTTTTCGAAAGTCAATTAAAACTTCTTTATTATCCAATTTCTTTCCTTTTTCCATTAAAATTTTATGAAAATTGAACAGTTGAACACTCATTGGCCCCTAGTTGATATTTTAAAATTGAACAATTGAACACTCATTTCACCCATATTGACCTCTAAAACTGAACAACGGGACATTAAAAAATATTTAACAAAATCAACTACTTATTTTTATTCTTCTTTCTTACATAACAGACTAAAACGGCAAAAACGATTGAAACAACTGTTTTTTAAGCATCAACATATAGAAGCGTCTCTTGCGTCTCTTGCGTCTTTTGCGTTAAGAAATAACTTTACCTACTATAATTAATAAAAAGTAGAATCTTATCAAATTTCTGCTTGTTTAGTCCTTGCTGAAAAAGAAAAAGCCATGTATCAAATCAATTGTTCATCAGGAATTTGATGTGATTAAGAAATTATCATTATATTGATCTAATGTAGGGGGCCGGTAACGTCTTTATGTTGCCCACCATTAAAATTGATATGTTGATTGTGTTTTCAGAAAAATACCGGCCATTATAATAAATATCAAAATCCTTTATTAATTATTGGGAGCAATCAACATAATTTACGGTGCCATAACTAGCCGTTATTATTTATAAGTCATTACGCCAAAATATTTAGCATTCCGGAGTTGATTGGATTGGTTAAATTGTGGGGTGGCTGACATACTTGTCTGCCAATGGCAATCGTTTGATGAAGGTAATAGGATTTTAATTTTTAAGAAACGTTATGAAATGTAGAATTTGTGATAATAATATAAATTCATTTATGTCTTTTGGCAAAATGCCACTGGCTAATGGTTTTTTGGCCCCAGAACAATTTGATGATGAGTATTTCTTTGAACTCAAACCGGCCTTTTGTGAAAATTGTTTGACATTTCAGATAATTGAACAACCCAATCCGGAAAAAATGTTTCATGACAGTTATGCGTTTTTTTCGCGTACCTCAAAATATATGGTGAAACATTTTCAAGATTATGCTGAATGGGCAATGGCTTCATACTTTGAGAGTGATAGGCCCTTTGTGGTTGAAATAGGTAGTAATGATGGTGTCATGTTAGAGAATTTTGCTAACAAGGGTATTAAACATCTTGGCATAGAGCCGTCTGCTAATGTGGCTAAAGAAGCCCAAAAGTATGGGGTTAATACCATAGTTGAATTTTTTAACGCTGAATTGGCAAATCGAATAATTGCTGAACATGGACAAGCAGATGCTATTTTAGCTGCTAATGTGATGTGTCATATTCCTAATCTTCATAGTATTGCTGAAGCCGTAGATAAATTATTGAAATTAAAAGGGGTGCTTATATTTGAGGATCCTTATCTAGGGGATATGATAGAAAAAACGTCGTATGACCAAATTTATGATGAACATGTTTATATTTTTTCGGCTCATTCGGTTATTAATATATTTAAGCTTTATGGATTAGAATTAATTGATGTTAAACCCCAAATTACTCACGGTGGCTCTATGCGTTATGTGTTTGCGCGTCAAGGGCAGCGTTCTGTATCGGTTGCGGTAGCTAAACAGTTGACGTATGAACGCAATCAGGGTTTACATCTTGCCCCCACTTTTGAACAGTTTCGTAAAAATTGTGAGCAGTCGCGTGAACGTCTTGTTGATCTTCTGAATAAGGAAAAAGCAGTTGGCCATCGTGTGGTGGGTTATGCCGCAACTTCAAAAAGTACGACTGTACTTAATTATTGCGCGATTGGCTCAGAGTTGATCGAGTTTATTTCTGATACGACTCCCATCAAACAAGGCAAATACAGTCCCGGTGCTCATATTCCAGTACGTCCGTATGCAATGTTTACCAACAACTATCCTGATGCTGCATTGTTATTTGCTTGGAACCATAAGAAAGAAATTATGGAAAAGGAAACTGCCTTTACTCAAAAAGGGGGGCAATGGCTGACTTATGTGGATGTTTAGAAAAGGAAATGGATGATGATTTTTTGTAGTTATCCTTATGCTCAATATCAGTCTCACCAGTTAGAAATTGATGAGGCTATAAAAAATGTCCTAGCCGGAAAAACCTATATTCTTGGGCAAAATGTTGCGGATTTTGAGATCGAGTTTGCTCAATATTTGGGGGTAAAACACGTTATAGGGGTTGGAAGTGGTACGGATGCTCTCCAGATAGCATTGCTGGCATTAGATATTGGTTTGGGAGATGAAGTCATTGTACCTTCCCATACGGCGGTGGCAACGGTTGCTGCAATTAAATTGGTTGGTGCAACCCCAATCTTTGTTGATATTGAAGCAGATTACTATACTTTAAACCCTCAATGTGTTGAAAGGGCCATAACTTCACGTACTAAAGCAATAATAGCCGTGCATCTGTATGGATTACCTGCGAATATGCAAGCAATTATGGGTATTGCGGATCAACATGGCATTAAAGTGATTGAAGATTGTGCCCAAGCAACCGGGGCAAGTTATAAAGGAAAACGTGTGGGTGGTATTGGTGAGATTGGTTGTTTTAGTTTTTATCCCACTAAAAATTTGGGGGCATTAGGTGACGGAGGGGCTATTGCTTGTCATGATGCTGATTTGGCAACTAGAATCCAACAACTAAGACAATATGGGTGGGATAACCATCGTGTCAGTCAGGAGGTGGGGTTAAATAGTCGTCTTGACGAAATTCAAGCTGCCATTTTAAGAGTTAAGTTGCGTCACTTGGAACATGATACTCAAAAACGTGTTAATATTGCTCAAGGTTACAATGTGGCTTTATCTGAATTGCCATTGAAATGCCCTAAAGTACGAGAAGGCACAACGCATGTCTATCATCTTTATGTGGTTGCTACTGATAAACGTGAGGATTTATCTTGGTTTTTAAAAAAATCTGATGTTTTTGCGGGTATTCATTACCCAGTGCCAGTGCATAAAATGCCGGCTTATATAGATAATTTACTCCAAGAATATCGTTTACAGGTGACCGAAAAAACTGTAACCCAAATTTTGAGTTTACCAATTTATCCTGAGCTATCACATTCTGAACAAGAACAGATTATCTCTGCAATCGGTCAATTTTTTGGGTAAAATTTATTATAGTCATCATGGATAATGCGTATAAGTATATAGCCCAATTTTATCAGGGCAAATCAATTTTGATAACTGGAGCCAGTGGATTCATTGGCTCAAGCATGATTACTTTTCTTGCCAATATTGATTGTCATATTGTCAGACTGAGTCGTCATGAAATGCCATCTTTATTAGACACTGTAGCTAACATTCAAGATATTCATGGGGATATTTGTTATGTGGGTTTATGGAAAACTTTGTTGGATGAGCATAATATTGACATTGTTTTTCACTTAGCGGCACAAACGAGTGCTTATGAAGCTGCTAAAATGCCTTTAGATGATTTACAAATTAATGTAGAGGCTTTCGTTGCTCTTTTGGAGGGAATTCGTAATAAAGGCTGTCAAACTGGGGTGGTATTTGCCAGTACTGCTACTGTTTTTGGGTTAACCTCTGAAGTACCGGTTAATGAAAAACATGCTGAACATCCAATAACCATTTACGATATAAACAAGCAAACTTCTGAGCAATATCTGGAATTTTATGCTAAACAGGGTTGGGTGCAAGGATGTAGTTTGCGATTACCAAATATATATGGGCCGGGCGTTAAATCTTCCAAAAAAGAACGGGGGGTTATTAACCAAATAATACAGCAAGCTCTCAAAGGGCACGACTTATATGTTTATGGTGATGGTAAATATTTACGTGATTTTTTATATATTGATGATGTGGTACGGGCTTTTTTATTGGCTGGATGTTGTCTTGATAAGGCACAAGGGCAAGCTTTTGTTATTGGGAATGGTCAAAGTACCACTCTAAAATCAGTTTTTAGCTCTGTCTGTGAAATTGTAAAAAACGAAAAGGATATTGATGTTTTAGTGAAGTCTAAGTCTCCACCAAACACTTTATCACCTATAGAATTTAGAAATTATTCAGCAGATTATCAAAAGTTCCATGCCCTAACCGGATGGAAGCCGTTTTATTGTCTTAGGGATGGTTTGATGAAAACGGTAAAATATTTTGTAGAATTTTAAAATGTGGATAACAGTAAAAGGTTTTGTTTATGGAACACAGCAATCAACTTAAGAAAAGAAAGTATGATATGGGGGCAAACCGACATGTCATGCGTTACATTCTTAAATCAGGTATTAAAAATCCTAAAATTCTTGACGTTGGATGTGGAATTGGTAATTTTGGTTTACAGTTAAGTCAGAAGATAGAGTGCCAGATAGATGGTATTGACTTTTGTAAAGAGGCTTTGGAAGAAGCGAAAAGCAAGAATGCCTATCGTAACCTTTATTGCCTAGATTTAAATAACCTTACAAATGGGGGTATTCCTATAGATGAATCGTATGATTTCATAGTTTGTAGTGGTATTTTTGAGTACATTATTGACTATGATGCATTGCTTAATTCCTTTAAAGCAAAACTCAAGGAAAATGGCATTATGAATGTAGCTCTTACCAACATTGGATTCATTTATCTCAGATTAGTACACTTACTGGGCGGTTGGGAAAATAGGGTTATAGAACATTGGATTATACGTTTTTTTACCTTAAATTCCGCGAGGGATTTTTTTAGAAGGAATGGCCTCGAAATTCTGAGAATAGATCCGATGAATGAAGTTAGAGACAGGTATTTTTTCCTAAGATTTTTAGGTAAAATGTGGCCTAGTTTGTTTGCTATCCAAATAGTTTTCCATGTGAAAGTACAACAGCACTTTTTTTAATTGTTATAATAAACAGTTTGTTTGATAAAAAATATCAAAATGAAATATTATTTGTTATTACTATGCTATGGATTGTACCTTATAGCTGGCCTAATTTAACAAATGGTTTTTATTCGCCATGGTATTTTATGTCATTATTTTCACTTATAACATTATGGGGATTATTATTACATAAAAGTTTTAGTTATCAATGGTGGATTGGAATTATATTTGCGTTATTTGGAATCTTTAATATGGGTGCTGGTTTTTTTATATTGATAGTTATTTCTATAGTTAAAATGTATTACATGCTAATCGATAAAGGTAATAAAAATTTACATTTACCAACTTTTATTATAAGTATTTTATTTATATTAGTCGCAGTAATATTGTATCAAGAAGTCGAAAAACATGAATACTTGAAGGCTTATGATATAACTAGTTTTATAATAGCGCTAGGAAAGAATTTAGCTTGGCCTTGGATTCCTGTTCCATTGGCAAGTTTAATAATATTTTCGCCATTTTTTATTTTTCTATTTAGAACATTATGGTTACGACATAACCCGAATAATGCGGAGTTATTTGTACTTGCATTAGGAGGCTGGGTTTTATTACAAGCTACTGGCATGGCATATGCGCGTGGTGTTGATGGAGTAGGCCCTGGTCCAAAATATATGGACATTTTGATATTTGGAATTATTGCAAATTTATTATCTTTAACTTTTTTAAAAAAGGTGTATAAATTTGACTCACTTGTTAGATTTAACTCACTTGTTAATATACGAAAAATTATATTAGTATCAGGTTTAATTGGGTTATTATTTCCTATAATTGGACAGATGCAGCATGAAAAAGAGCTGAATAATGAAAAGTTAGAGAAAACACGTGAATTTATTCGTACTGAAGATGCATCACCACTAACAATTTATGTTCCAGAGCATGAGCAAAATTATTTAGTCTCTGTGTTAAGTAAACCAGAAGTTCGTGCTTTTATGCCACATACGATGACTGTACCAAAATTATTAAAACAAACAATTGATGATAATAATTTTGTTGTTAATGGTTTTTCTCCTTCAGTTCCAAAATATCAAAATGAACAAGTTTTAGGCTCATTTAACAAATCTGGTAGTGCAGCAACTGGACGTTTTGAAAGTAAGTTTATTACTTTAAAACATAGCATGATAGAAATTCCATTGGCTGGATATTTAAATGAAGATGGTTTAAGTATGCAGTTGATTATAGAAGGAGAGAAACCTATAGATATACTTCCGGAAAAGTCTGCTAAAGAAAAATGGCAGTCGTATTATCTATCTGCTCCAGATAAACCCTTTAAAATAGTTGCCGTTGATTTACGTCATGACTCTTGGTTTGCATTTGCAATGCCTAGAAGTTTGGGAAAATTTTCTTATTTAACCCTAAAATTACTTGAAAATAGTTGGATTTTATTGGCATTAGGTTTATTAGCATTATTGTTTTGCATAAGTTTTCCATTTTTTAAAAATCGACTTAAACCAATAGGTTAGAAAATTACCTTTACCTGAGTTTTACAGTCTGTCTGATGAAGGTATTGAGTATTAACGTAACTGTGGTAAAACCATGACAATTGAAGAACTAAGAAAAAAAGCACAACCACAATCTGACTCAGGATATTGGCATTTTGAAAGAATGATGTCAATTTATGTCACATATTTTGTGATTAAAACGCCAATGACAGCCAATCAAGTAACCGTTATAGATTTAATTCTCGGTTTGATTGGGTGTGTTTTTTTGTTTGGTGGAAGTGATTTATCTGCATTAATAGGGGGAATTTTTCTTTATCTATTTATTGTCGTTGACTGTGTTGATGGTGAAGTTGCCAGATATCATCAAACGGTTTCAAAAACATCAGCTTTTCTTGAGGGCTTATGTCATATCATTTTGCATCCATTAAAAATGTTTGCTTTAGGATTTGGGTTAATGGTGCAATTTGATAATCAAATCTATATGATTATTGGAATTTTATCCGGGCTTAATTTGTCTTTTGAACAAGGTTTAAATTGGCGACGTGAAATTGTACTTGGTGGAGGCTATCAATTTACGCGCTCTTATCAAGGGCTTAAAAACCAAGTTTCAAATTTTATCCCTAAAAAACTGGTGACATTTCTTATGTGGTTTTATCAAGAAGAAGGCATGTATGGTATGATAATGATTGCCGCAATACTTGATTTTTTATTGCCGGAAATCGCTTTGTTTAATGGTGTTATTAATTTCAAAGGGATGTTGCTAATTGTTTATCTTATTAGTTATCCCATAATTACTCTACAAACATTAAGGGTAAGTACAAAAATGGTAAAAGAACACTACAATGAATAAAACCAATTTGGTAAAATTCTTCGATAAAGAAGCTGTTACTTATAACTCCCAAGTGTTAAATGGTACGCTTGGGAGCCGTTGGTTTGCAGAACAGGAAAATGCTATTGTTGAGGCAGTGATAAAAACGGCTAAGTTTGAAAAAGCTTTAGATATTGGTGTGGGTAATGGTCGGTTTACCGAGATAATTGCCGATAAAACTCAACAGATAACAGCAATTGATTTATCTGAGCAAATGATTTCAACCGCAAAACATCACCTATCTCAGAAGGCTAATGAGAAAACCACCTTCATTAAGGGAAATTTTGAAGAAATTGATTTGCAAAATGAGCTGAAAATTTTTGATCTGATTATTTCATTCAGAGTTTTTAAATACTTTGATGATATAGAAAAATCTATTGTCAAAGTATCACGGCTCCTAAAAAAAGGGGGCGTATGTATTATTCAGTATCCTAATTTAAAAAGCTATCAAGGATTGTTAGTTAGTATAAAAAGCATTGTGGCAATAAGCGATAAGAATAAGCAATATTTACAATCGCTAAATCTTGTAACCTTAGAACAAATTAAACGATGTTATCTTGAAAATAACTTAGAAATTGTAGAGATACATCACAATATGGTTATACCCTATTTTATCGTCTCTCGGATCAAAAATCGTTTTTTTCTGGGATGGGTTGTTAAGATAGATAACATTTTAAAAAAAATCTGGCTTAAAAAAACGGCTAGAGATTTTACTATTGTGGGCAGAAAAATATAATTTTATGAAAGTGCTTATCATTTCTCGGTATTTTTTTTCCACTCGAATAGCGGCGTTGAGTCGCATTACTATTGAGATTGCGCTTGAATTAGAACAGAGGGGTATTGAGGTTGAAATACTGACTGATAATGAAACGACTGAAACCAATAAACCCATAGCAGAAAAGTTCAAAGTGCATTCCCTGCAAAGTAGCAATTTTATACAAACCTATAAGAGTATTATAGCGTTTTGCAATAACCATAATTATGACAACGTTATTTTTTTGACAAGCATAGTAGGGCTTTTTACATTTAATCTGGCTACGAAATTTCGTTATCCGGATAATTTTTCTCTGTTAATTTTTACCCAAAAACCGCGATTTAAAGATTTCAGCCATATTAAACCTAAAGAGTTTTTTACTTACTTCAAGAGAATTTTTTTGCGTAATTATGTATTTGGTTTTTTTATTCCTAGTTTTGCCCTTCCGTCAATGCTGGGCAATGCCAAGCAAGTATTTTTTCCAAGTCAGAATTTATGGCAAGAATATAACAAGTTTGCTAACAATCTCTGCTATTTACCATTAGGAACCAATAATCGCTATGAGATTAAACAAAACCAAGATGATATCATCAATGGAATTGTTTCTAAGATAATTTATTGGAAAAAACAGGGGAAGAAAATTCTGATACATTCTGGTTTAGCAACTCCCTTTCGAGGCGCACAATATATTACTCAACTGCTGAATCAATTAAACCGAGATGATTATAAACTATATTTGTTTTTATACACTGATAAAGACGAAAATATAGAACAAATTAACCAACTAAAATCATTATCAAATCCAAATATTGAACTTATTGATACCCCAATAATTGATATAGAGAATATTTTTAAGGTATGTGATGTTGCCTTATATTACTATAGATATATTGGAGACATTCCAGAATGCCCTTTGACACTAAATGAACTGCAAAATAGTGGTGTCATTGTTTGTTCTAATTCCAATATTGGTGGCATCAATGACATGATACCCCAAGATATTCCAAGATTGACTGGAAATACAAAAACAGATGTTTCGATATTGGATGATATTTTGACAAATGTCGTCAGGTATAAAAACATCTTAAAAAGGTATAATTTGGAGCAAGCAAATAAATGGGCAAATACTGTAAATATCCTCTTAGAAAAATTAAAACATTGAGTAATTTACATTAAAAGCAGATAATATGACAGCTAACAACCTTCGCATAAAACAGAAAGCACTGGAAGAGAATATCCCACCAAACAGTCCCTTGCGTGAATATCTGGCAGGTAAAAATGAAACAGCAGCAGTTTCGGTATCTTCACCACAGCCAATGCTGGTTCCGTTCTGTAAACCGTTCGGTAGGTATCCCAAAACTCTGCTGGTCATGCCACCCACTTGTTTGCACGAAGGGGCCGTTAAGCGAGTCATCCCGCCTCTTGGAATCTGCTATATCGCTGGCTATTTGGAAGCTCAGGGCATTGATGTCGATGTTCTTGATTGTATTATTGAAGGGATTAATTGTGAAACGAAAATTACAGACGATGTTTGGGCAGTCGGTATGCCAGAAGAGGAGTTTCGTCATTTTATCCAAAAACATGAATATGAGGTTATTGGATTTTCAATGATCTATTCTCCCGATCTTCGTAGCTTGTATCGTTACGCTGAATTGGTAAAAGAAGAAAGTCCTCAAACGATTGTGGTTGCGGGTGGTATGCACGCAAGTATCTATACAAAGCAATTCCTAACAACGGAAGCGGTTCGGAAAAATCAAGAGCCAATAATTGATTTTGTTATAAGAGGTGAAGGCGAACTTCGGATGGCACAGTTCCTGACAAATCTTAAAGATGGCTTTGTCGATAAACATGCAGATGGACTTGCGGGTTGGCTTGATAACAAATTGTTTATCAATCCGCAGGTTGCGGTGATTGAAAACATTGATATACTACCTCTTCCGGCTTATCACAAAGTGCCGCTGGAAAAATATTTTGAGTACAATGTTCCTTTCTCACCCTATCCACGAGGCAAACGGGTAATGCAGCTTTTGACCTCACGCGGCTGTCCTATTGGTTGTACCTTTTGCGCGAGTACCAATTTTTCCAAAAAATATCGTTTTCGCTCAGTCCAGAATGTTATTAGTGAGATTAACTTCTACAAAAAACAATACAACATAGATGAAATTCAGTTTGCCGATGACAATCTCACGTTTAACCGGGCTAGATCACTTGATTTTTTCGCATGTTTAAAACAATGTGAACTGCCTTGGTGCACCCCCAATGGTATTATGCTGAGTACACTGACTACAGATTTGCTTGATCTTATGGAGGCATCTGGACTTTACCAGATAACCCTTTCACTTGATAGTGGTAATGCTGAGACATTGAAAACAAAACATCGTAAACCGGTGAATCTCAATCGTATCCCCGATCTAGTAGCGTATTTGGAAGAGAAACAGGTACTAATGCATGGTACTTTAGTCGTTGGTATGCCGGGAGAAACAAAAGAAGATATACTAAAGGGATTCAACTTTGTTGAACAACTTCCACTTAATTCATTGAATGTCTTCATTGCTCAACCGATTCCCGGTTCGGAATTATTCGAGAAAGCATTGTATAACGGTATACTTAGCTATGAGGAGGCCCTGCGTGTAGATACTGCAAAATCGACTTTGAAGCTAAATGACTTTGAAGAAGGAGAACTAGAGCAAATAGTAGAAGAGTTCTTAGCACGCTACAATAAGCAGATTTTTGACCGTGATCCAGCAAGCTGGCATAAAAAGTATGCCGAACATCATAAACGCATGGCAAAGATTTGTGTTGGTAAACCCTCCGCAATTACCTCCAAGATCATTGATGTTATTTAGAACTTAAAGTGAATCTTGACAATGAAATATTTCATAGAATTACCCGAAGTTTGGATTACAGAATTTTTAGACAAGGATCCGGATTGCTCTGGTTACTGGATAAGCAGTCTAACTCAATCATGGCAAAAAGGTTATGCTGATAATTGTACTTTACCGTGGACGAACTATGTTGACGTAGTACGGCGTTTAAAACAACACACTGATAAGCCAATTATGGTTGATGTTGATATGTTGTTCAATGAACCCAGTGTCGCGGCAACTATTGCCAAAGAATTGTATGATGTCGGTTGTAATACGATTGTGGTTGAGTCTAAACGGTTCCCTAAAGTCAATAGTTTAAACCCACAAAGTATGGTACTGAGTACCCCAGATGAATTTTGCCGATTATTGAACAAAGTCAAAATGACTGTCCCGGAACTTGAAGTAATTGCCCGTAATGAATATTTAGTCACAACTAAAAGTGTTGCGACAACTTATGACATATCAAAACGTGCTATTCGTGCTGGGGCGGATGGTGTAGTAATACATTGGGGAGGAAATTCGGAGACTGATTTACTTAAAAAAACTTTAACTCAATTAAAAGAGGAAGGAATAAAAACTGGCATTATTCCAACTAAATACCTAAATCAAGTGGTAAATGGTGAATTTGAAGACAAAGCTGATTTTAGTATTTTGGGCAATGTTTGTTCTTCATACATACGCCATACTTTTAGTCACCAAACGGTGCAAACTTTATTGACTGCCCCTTGCATGTTTGAACCCATTCTTGAGCGAGTAGGGTCTTATGAACCCAAAGGACAAAGAACATTAATTGTACTCGGCGCAAAACCGAATGAAGAAGGTTACGTATTCTTAGAAAATCCAGACCGAGTAACACAATTTAAGGCACAATTGAAGCATTATTATAATATTGTTTTGGTAGTCGATATCAATTTTAAAGTAAAAGAGGAACAATCTGACCGAATACATATTGCCAGAATTGAGGATTCTATTGGAGAAGTCGATTCATTGATGGCAGCAAGAGATTATATGAATACAGAATATATAACCGTTGTTTATGCAGATATTGAAGAAAAAGTATTTAATTATTTATTAAATCAAGGCCTTACTTTTGTAAGCGATGTATTTGCCGGTGTACTTAATGTTAAAACGGATGTTCTGCTGTCAATGTTACAAAAAACTGATCCAAGTATGTCGATGCTTGAAATGGTAAGTCATAATGATCTTAAAGTCATTTTTGAGAAATAATAGAGATTAGAATATGAAACGAATTATGGTTGATATGTCCACTACACTCTTGCACCATGGACATATTCGTCTAATTAAACGAGCCAGCCAATATGGTGAAGTTATTGTTGGACTGACTTCAAATGAAGAAATCAAAAAACATAAGGGCTATGTACCGGAATTATCCTTTGAATATAGGAAAGAAATTCTTCAAGCTATAACCGAAGTTGCAGAAGTTGTTGAAGTACCGTGGCTTATCACTGAAAAAGTATTAAACCAATATAACATTGATCAGTTAGTACATGGTGAAGATAATTTCAATCAGGTATCTCCAAATAGGTTATTAGTATTTCCACGTACTCAAGGCGTGAGTAGTCATGATATTCGCAAATTATCCCAAAAATCGTTAGTTTCCATTGCCAATCAAAAATTGATGCTAACGCCGGGGCCAGCACTCATCCTACATGAGAATTTATCTGGATTAATACCCGTATTTGGTAGGGGAGATAGTGAATATCAATCCATTGCTGAAAAAGTGATTAACTGGATTAAGATATTATCCGGCCAAGATCAAATAGTCTATGCCCAAGGTTCAGCCACTTTCGCGCTAGAATTGGCAGCCCATACGTTTATTAGTGGTAGGGTATTAGTGGTATCAACTGGTTATTACAGTGATCGTTTACCCCAACTCTTACCCAAATGTAAGCAAATTGATGTCATGCCTTATAACCAATTGAATACAGTTAATGATAAATACGATTGGGTTATGTGTGCCTATACGGAAACCAGTCGTGCCTTTAAAATCAACTTGGAAAAATTAAGAACAAAAGCTGACGCATTGGATGCAAAGTTATTTGTAGATGCAACTGGCTCAATTGGTTTGGAAACTGGACATGAACTGGCTGATGTGATAGCGTTTAGTTCCTGCAAAGGTTTGTTTGGTTTAGCAGGGGCCTGTTTTATTGCCCATAAAAATGGTTTAGAAGAACAGAAGTCAGACAGTTTCTACTTTAATATAGATACCCATAGAAAAAAAATGGTTACTGGGCCTTATCATGCAATTTGCTCTCTATACAATGTCATGCCAATACATAGCAAATTGGTAACAAGAGTCAAGAATAGTAAGCAGTTATTTATTGAAACATTTAGAAAATTTATTCCTTCGCTAGAAAATCAGCCGTTGTTGTGTACTTATGTAAATGGTACTGTAAAGGCTAAAGATGATAAGGTAGTGTTGTATTCACCAAGGAGTGAAATGCCCGGTTCAATTGTATGTCATTTAGGTGAAGTGCATCACGATGAAATAAATTTGATACAACGGATTCATGTTGAAGAATTGAAATTAACCGGAAAATAGGTATTTAAATTGATTTTAAATCGAAAAAAATTAGAACAAGAAATTGCTAACTATACTTTTAGTGATTATTTTAAATCAAAGATCAGCACTGAAAATTTAGTGGAATTTTTTGAGTATCACTATAAAAGGGAATTTATTAACTACAAACTTAAAATTGATGAAAATTTAAATGTAGATGACTTAAATCAAACAATTCATCAAGCTGCTAAATTTTCAGAATTTGAAAATGAAATCGCTAGACGAGAATTTATTGTTTCGCCAATTTTATTTAAATTGTCTTACTTAATCGACATTCAAATTCATTCCGAAGAAGCAATTTATTGTAGTGAAAATCTACGCGGCAAATTGGATTATTTAATTGAAGCCAAAACCCAATTTATTATTATTGAAGCCAAAAATAATGATTTAGAAATCGGTGGATTTAAACAACTGATAATGGAATTAATCGCTTTAGATAAAATTGTCGAAACTCAGCACAATTTTTTATATGGTGCGGTTACTATGGGTACAGAATGGGGTTTTGTTTTATTAGAGCGAAAAAATAAAATAATAATTAGGGATCTAACTAAATATATCGTGCCTGATAGACTAAAAAATATTGTTGCTATTTTATTAAATATGTTAGAAGATAACGAGATATATTAAGAATAAGTTTCATGCTAAACACAACCAAATTCTTAGAACAGTTAAGTCAAAAGGGCTACTCTCATTTTTGTGTTGTACCCTGTAGTTTTGCCAAAAACTTAATCAACGCTGCTATTAATAATGACAAAATAGAATATATACCAGCAGCCAATGAAGCCATTGCTTGTTCAATCGCTGCCGGCTTGAAAATGTCCGGTAAAAAGCCCTTAGTGATTGTTCAATCCTCTGGTTTAACTAATATGGGGAGTTGTATAACCAGTTTACTTAAGCCATACAATATTCACATAGCCATCATAGTTAGTTGGCGAACTTATCAAGCCGGTGACAGTGAAATACAACACCAACACTTGGCAACCGAATTGCCAAAACTAATAGCAGCTTATGGTGCGACTCATGAAATATTAGCGGTTGATGATTTAAATCATGCCATAGCTCAAATTGAGGAAAGCCATTGTTCCAATAAAATATTAACCCTAAAAAAAGACACCTTTTCACCGGTTGCGTTAGACAAAAAACATCAACTCGACTTGAGCAATTATAGCCATCGTAGTCAGTTCCTCCAGATTTTAAACCAAAGATATAGGGATTCAGATTATGTTTTTATTGGAACAACCGGGCATACCGCACGAGAAATGTTTAGCGTCATGCCCAACACCAAAAATTTTTATATGGCTGGTAATATGGGAGGTGCTTTAAGTATCGGCTTGGGTGCTTATGTAGCCGGGAAAAATGTTATTGTCTGCGGTGGTGATGCCGAATTCGTTATGCATCTGGGAGGATTAACCACAGCCGGGCGTTATACGCAATCACCCGGGGTATTAATCTATATTGTATTTGACAATGAATCCAACAAAAGTACCGGCAAACAAAATACTTACCAAAAACATATTAACTATTTGGGAATAGCGCAAAACGCACATTTAGCCATTTACCCGGAAACGGTGCTAAATAAAGAACAGTTTAAACAAGCATTATCCTTTGCAGAACAACAATCATCACCGGTGATGATTCATGTCAAATGTTCCTATGATGATGTAATGCCCAGAGCATCAGCCGAAAAAATTCAATCAAGTCAAGAAATCTTCATACATGAAACATAAAAAAGCGGATTTGATTAATGGCTTAAAAATATAAATGATTGAAATAGTTAAAGATGTATTTCACCACCAAATAAACCGGGAATAAATTTGTCAATAGTTAAACGATTATGGTTAAAACTAAACCCTAGCTTAAAAATGGTTAGGTTTTTACAAACTAATTTTCTAGTTGTAATCATTTTAAACTCAGGTAATTTATTTAATTATTTATTCCAACTTATTGTTGCTCGCTCACTCCCCACGGCTGACTTTGGTATTTTTAATGCCTTAAACTCCTTTAATATGATAGTACAGGCACCTCTCGGTGTTATACCTTTCATTATCACCCGCTACACCGTTCGCCTGAGCGCACTTGAGCCGGTGAAAATGCTGATATGGAAATTTTCCCAAGGATTATTATTAATTGGGATAGCTCTTCTCATCATTGGATCACTGACACTGTCTTGGTTAAAAGCTTACCTACATATTACCTCAAATCTACCCATCCTAATTACCATTATCACTGCGGTAGTCAGCTTATTTGTACCTATATTGTCAGCTACACTACAAGGATTACACCGAGTAATTGCCCTTAGCTGGGTTGGCAGTGGTTCGACAATGATACGGGTTATACTCGCATTAATCTTAGTCACCTGGCTAGGTTGGGGAATTAATGGCGCGTTGTTAACTGGCTTGATTACTATAATTGTGACGCTGGGAATTTATTTATGGTTATTGCGTGACGTATTAAAACAACCATTAGCACCGTTACCACCGGGTATATTTCGAGAAATGGCACGCTATGCCGTACCCGTTGCTATCTTTACGATATTCAACTCGTATGCCAATAACATTGACTTGGTTTTAGTTCAACACTATTTGCCTGAAGATTCAGGATATTATGCCACCGCGACGATTTTAGGCAAAATTGCTTTTTTTGTGCCTTCTGTATTGGTAATCGTACTATTCCCAGAAGCTGCTAAAAACCAAGAAGAAGGTGAAGAAAACCCACGATTTTTATGGCTAACGCTTTGGGCAACTGCTTTGCTTGGCGGCGGGGTAGCTTTGCTGTTTAATCTGTTCCCAGAAATGATAATTAGCCTTTTATTTGGCAAACAATACATTGAATCAGCCCCGTTATTACAAATAATCAGTATCGCAATGGCATTACTAGCCCTATCCAATGTCATTTTCACCTACAACCTCGCCCACTTTCGTTATGGTTTCCTATGGTTTTTAGCTGGCGGCGTAGGCTTATTGTATTCGCTGATCCACTTTTTCCATGACACACCATTGATAATCGCGCAGATTTTGTTGCTATCGACAAGCCTTATTTTTATTGGGACTTTGGGATGGCATGTTGTGAGTTGTCGGGTGAAATAGTACAACGAATTACGGGGATAAACGAAACTTCGTTACACGAAGCTAATTAAGAACGTTTTTT
>QNEL01000141.1 GCA_003645185.1 Candidatus Parabeggiatoa sp. nov. 3 | reverse complement strand
TACCCACCCTACAATTGGATCGAATGGTGGGCAACAAAAAGACGTTACCCACCCTACAATTGGATCGAATGGTGGGCAACAAAAAGACGTTACCCACCCTACAATTGGATCGAATGGTGGGCAACAAAAAGACGTTACCCACCCTACATTGAGCTTAAGGTGGGCAACAAAAAGACGTTACCCACCCTACAATTGGATCGAATGGTGGGCAACAAAAAGACGTTATCCACCCTACATTGAGCTTAAGGTGGGCAACAAAAAGACGTTACCCACCCTACAATTGGATCGAATGGTGGGCAACAAAAAGACGTTATCCACCCTACAATTCCTTAATTTTAAGAAAAAACCTATACGTTTATAACGGGCATCAACAATTAATCATTAACCATTAACCATTAACCATTAACCATTAACCATTAACCATTAACCCTTATGAAGCTTTGCATCTTTTTAATGGGCCCTACCGCGTCGGGTAAAACCGATTTAGCTGTCTCCTTAGTTAAACATTTACCTTGTGACATCATCAGCGTTGATTCCGCTATGGTGTATCAAGGTATGAATATAGGCACAGCTAAACCGCCAGCCGATATTTTAGCAATTGCCCCTCATCGCTTGATTGATATTCGTGATCCGGTTGAATCCTATTCAGTAGGGCAATTTTGCACAGATGCACTGGCCGAAATCCAAGCTATCCAATCAGCGAATCGTATTCCCTTATTAGTGGGCGGCACTATGCTCTATTTTCACAGTTTACTTGAAGGATTATCAAACCTTCCCTCAGCTAATGCCCAAGTACGCGAACGTTTAAATCGTGAGGCCGAACACATCGGTTGGCCGGCCATGCACCAACGCCTTGCCCAAATTGATCCCCAAGCCGCGCAACGCATTCATCCCAATGATGCCCAGCGCATTCAACGTGCGCTTGAAGTTTATAACGTATCAGGATATAGCATGACAGCATGGTATAATAAAGCAAAGGCTCAACGCTGCGAAGCGCCTCTCGTGAAAATAGTGATAGCGCCAGAGCAACGTAGCGTTTTACATGTTAGAATAGCGCAACGTTTTAATGCCATGCTGAATCAGGGATTGATTGAAGAAGTCCGCAGTTTGTTTGAACGGGGTGATCTTAACTCAGAATTACCGTCCATGCGATGCGTAGGCTATCGTCAAGTCTGGCATTATTTAGCGGGAGAACTGTCTTATACTGATTTACCCGAAAAGGCTATTATTGCCACTCGACAAATGGCTAAGCGGCAAATGACTTGGTTACGTGCCCAAAAAGAGGCCTATTGGTTTGACAGTCTTTCGCCGAATTTAACACAACAGGTGTTGAAATTGTGGGATAAAATCCATATCAGTGAACAGTTATCAGTGAACCGTTATCAGTGAACCGTTATCAGTTCCACGCAAAAGTTTTGCGCGCAAAACTGTATTTAGCTTCGCTGACCTTCGGTTCACGCAAAAGTTGCGCGCAACTTTTCACGCAAAAGTTTTGCGCGCAAAACTTTTGCGTGAAAGCATGAAATGTGGAAATCAGTTATCAGTACAACCCTATCACATTGGATGATACTATCAGGATAGAATGCTAATTTAACTGATTTAAGTGATTAATCAAAAAAATCAGTGTCGATCAGCTTAATCAGTTTTTCACGTTTTCAGGTAGTCCCTACAAACCAATGGAGGTGTTCAAATAGTGGGAATTGAGATGTATTAAAAGCCACGGAATGACACAGAAAGCACTGAATATTTTTCCGTGTTTTTCCGTGTTTTTCCGTGGCAAAATCGAACCGAAGCGAGCTTAAGTCTAGCTATTGATAACTGATAACTGATAACTGATTTCCACGCAAAAGTTTTTTGCGCGCAAAAAACTTTTGCGTGGAACTGATAACCGAATAAAGCAATGGAAGTTACTAAAATGATAATATGGAGAACAACTTTATGAATAAAGGGCAGTCACTACAAGACCCTTTTTTAAATGCCTTACGCCGGGAACATGTGCCAGTTTCAATTTTTTTAGTCAGTGGCATTAAGTTACAAGGAGAGGTTGAATCATTTGACCAATTTGTGATTTTGCTCAAAAATTCGGTCAGTCAAATGATATATAAACATGCCATTTCTACCATTGTTCCAACACGTCAAGTTAAATTTGATCGCGATGAAATGGGAACGCTTAAAAATGAGACACCGAACTCTAATTAATTGACAGGTAAACCGTCCTGATAAAGTGCGTGTGTCATGTTATAGATATCATGATCCATTCCCATGGTTGATTGCTATAGATATTAATATCATTATTTTCAAAAGGGCTTACGCCAAGAAATTATTTTTCTGAAAATCGATAATAACAACTGTGGGAGTGATTTGAGAGGAAGCAGCATGTTTGAACGACCAAAGCGCTTCGATAGTGCCATTTTGGTGTCTATAACCTTAACCCGTTTGGTTGACCAACCCCAAATCCAGGAATTTACTGAACTTGCCCAGTCTGCGAACGCGAAAATCATGGCTCAAGTCACCGGAAAACGGGAACTTCCAGAACCAAGCACTTTTGTTGGTAGTGGTAAGTTGAAAGAACTTGAAGCTTTGGTACAGGAACTTGAGGTAGAAGTGGTGTTGTTTAATCATACGTTAAGTCCAAGACAAGAACGCAATTTGGAACGGGCACTACAGTGTCGGGTAGTTGATCGCACGGGTCTGATTTTGGATATTTTTGCTCAGCGGGCCCGTTCTTTTGAAGGCAAATTACAAGTCGAATTGGCACAACTTAAACACCTCTCAACGCGTTTAGTACGTAGCTGGACTCACCTAGAGCGGCAAAAAGGTGGAATTGGTTTACGCGGCCCAGGTGAAACTCAGTTAGAAACTGATCGCCGTTTGATTGCAGAACGTATTAAGTTTATTAATAAGCGTCTTTCAAAAGTCACTCAACAACGCGAGTTAAGTCGAAAAGCACGTATTCAAAACCAATTACCCGTCGTATCGCTGGTTGGTTATACCAATGCGGGCAAATCAACCTTATTCAATCGTCTAACCCAGGCTAATGTTTTTGCAGCAGATCAATTATTTGCTACCCTAGATGCCACCTTACGTCGGGTTATTTTACCTGATAAAACAACGCTTATTTTGGCAGACACGGTTGGTTTTATAGAACAATTGCCGCATGATCTCGTTGCCGCATTTCGGGCCACTTTAGACGAAACTCGTTTAGCAGCATTACTGCTGCATATTGTTGATGTGAGCGATCCTGAATGGCAGTTGCGTGTTAAACAAGTGAATCAAGTTTTAACGGATATTGGTGCCGCTGAAGTGCCGCAAATACTGCTTTGTAATAAAATTGACCGTTTAGAGCATTGTCCCTCTCGTTTGCAACGAGATAGTGAAGGACAAATCACTCAAATTTGGCTATCAGCAGTCAGCGGTGTGGGCATTGAGTTGCTTTATGAAGTCTTATCAAAACAACTGAATCAGGAACGGATACGCGCAACAGTGCGTGTACCAGTAGAAGCTGGTGATTTACGCGCTCGCTTGTTTGCAGAAACTTTGGTCTTACATGAACAATACGCAGACAATGGTGATAGCTTACTTGAAATACAAATACCAGCGCAATATTTTAATCAGGGTAAGACGGATTCGAGATTACAGATTTTATCTGAGAAAAGCGAATAGCGATTGCTATTCGTAATCGCACGGGTTAATATTTCTTTTTTAACCCTTTACTTTTTTTCTTTATTAAATATCCAACATGAGGAGCATACATGGCTTGGAATGAACCTGGAAATGGGAATAAGGATCCTTGGGGCCGCCGTAAAAACGATCAAGGGCCACCGGATTTAGATGAAATTGTCAAAAAAATGCAGGACACACTTGGAAACCTGTTTGGTGGGGGTGGTAGTAGTGGTGGTGGTGGTGGTGGTGGTGGTAATAAAAATGGTGAGAGTAGCCATAACAATGATGATGGGGGGGGAGGGCTCAGTGGAACGGCAATAGGCGTTATTGCTGCTATTCTATTGATAATCTGGGGTTTCTTTGGTTTATATATGATACAACCCGCAGAGGTTGGCGTTGTCACGCAGTTTGGACGCTTTAAAGAGATAACCCAACAAGGTTTAAACTGGCATTGGCCCTACCCAATTGAACAAGTGGAAAAGGTCAACGTTGAAAAAGTGCGGTTTAAAAACCACAAGGCATTGATGCTTACGGAAGACGAGAACATCGTTGAGATTGAACTGAATGTGCAATACCGTATCATTAATGCTAAAGATTACTTGTTCAATGTGCAGGATCCAGACAGCACCTTACTTCAAGCCACTGAAAGTGCCTTACGTGAAATCGTCGGTACCAGCAACATGAATGGCGTTTTGACCAGCGAACGGGGAAGAGTCGCGACGGAAACAAAAGTGTTAATTCAAACAATTGTGGAACGCTACAAAACGGGCCTGATCGTGATCAGTGTCAACATGCAAAACGCGCAGCCCCCTGCTGCCGTCCAAGCCGCTTTCGCTGATGTGATTAAAGCGCGTGAAGATGAAGAACGCAGCAAGAATAAAGCTTATGGTTATGCCAATGAAGTGGTAGAAAAAGCCAGCGGCTTTGCCGATCAACTGCGAGAAGAATCGCAAGCCTATAAAGCCCAAGTCGTCGCTAGGGCTGAAGGTGAAACCAAACGTTTTTTAAGTATTTTAACAGAATACGAAAAAGCGCCAGAGATTACCCGCCAACGTTTATATTTTGAAAGCATGGAAACCGTGTTCTCCAATACCAGCAAAGTCATGGTTGATGTTCAAGGCGGCAATAATTTGATGGTGTTACCACTGGATAGCATTTTGAACAATGCAGCCCATAACGCCATGCAGGGGTCTAGAATGAATCAACCACAGGCTTCTCGGTTATTACCCCAACCAGAAGATCAGGACAAGGATCCACGTAGCAGAGGAGGACGCTAATGACAACAGGCAAAACAATTCTTGGCATCATCGCACTGATTTTAGTGTTAATTGGGAGCATGGCCGCCTTCACGGTCAAAGAAACGGAACTAGCCTTAAAGTTGCGTTTCGGGAAAGTCGTCAGTGCCGATTTTGCACCAGGGCTGCATTTTAGGATGCCTTTCGTCCACAAAGTTCGTACTTTCGATAAGCGTATTCAAACGCTTGATGCACAACCGGAACACTTTTTGACCAGTGAAAAGAAAAACCTGATTGTTGATTCGTTTATCAAATGGCGGATTATCAATGTGGTTTCTTACTTCAAAGCGGTCAGTGGTAACCCCCTAAGTGCGAAACAACGCTTAACAGAAATCATTGCTGACGGTTTACGCAGCGAATTTGGCAAACGCACCATTAAAGAAGTGGTTTCAGGTGATCGGGCCGAGATCATGGACATCATCACCGACACGGCCAACAATCGTGTCCAAAAACAATTTGGCATTAAAATTGTTGATGTGCGTATTAAACGCATTGAACTACCCAAGGAAGTCAGTAGTTCAGTGTATCGACGTATGGAAGCAGAACGCGAAAGAGATGCCAAACAATTGCGCTCTCAAGGTGAAGCCCAAGCCGTGCGTATTCGTGCCGGTGCAGATCGTGAACGCATTGAAACGGTTGCTAAAGCAGAACGCGATGCTGACAAAATTCGCGGTGAAGGTGATGCGACGGCATCAGATACTTATGCCCAAGCTTACAGCAAAAATCCAGAGTTTTATGCGTTATATCGCAGTCTCAATGCCTACAAGACAACCTTTTCTAACCGCGGAGATATTTTGCTGATTCGACCTGATTCTGAATTTTTTAAATATTTCAAAAGCTTGCATGGTAATACTCCTCAAAACGCCCCAGTGCCTCTTATTCCAAAGCAAAACCCGGCTTTGATACAACAACCAGAAACGCCGGTTAAAGAGAAAGAAGCGGTAGCAAGTGAATAATTAAGAGTAGCAGCATTATGTGGGAAGAACTTTGGATAGCCATCGCATTGATTTTAGTGATTGAAGGGATTATGCCCTTTATCAATCCGAAAGGATGGCGTAAGACTTTGCGAACCGTTAGCGAAATGGATGATAACACTTTACGCACGATTGGCCTCTCAAGCATGCTCTTCGGCGTAATCCTGTTATATTTAGTACATTAATGTAGGGTGGGCAACGTGGTTGCCCACCAATCGTTCTGAAAAAAAGAGAATAGATTTATGGGTAAAAACGTCGTCGTTATCGGCACACAATGGGGCGATGAAGGAAAAGGCAAAATTGTCGATTTATTAACCGAACGCGCCGCTGCCGTCGTCCGCTTTCAAGGTGGACATAATGCCGGACATACACTAGTCATTGACGGCCAAAAAACGATTTTACATCTCATACCTTCCGGCATATTGCGCGAAGGTGTCCAATGCATTATCGGAAATGGTCTCGTCCTGTCACCAACAGCCTTACTTGAAGAAATTCATGACCTTGAAAACAAGGGCATTCAGGTACAAGAACGTTTGCGTATAAGCGACGCTTGCCCCTTACTCCTACCCTATCACATAGCACTAGATCAGGCTCGTGAACAAGCCCGCGGTAAAACCAAAATAGGCACAACGGGTCGCGGTATTGGGCCCGCTTACGAAGACAAAGTAGCCCGTCGAGGCTTACGAGTCAGAGATTTATTTGACTCAGAACCGTTTGCCGCAAAACTCCGTGACATAGTGGATTACCATAATTTTGCATTACAGCACTATTACAAAGTCGAACCTGTTGATTTTAAAACAATATTAGACGAAACCCTAAAAATTGCTGAAACCATAATCCCAATGGCAACGGATACGCCTGAATTACTGGCTCAATTACAAGCTGAAGGTCAAAATGTGCTACTTGAAGGCGCACAAGGTACCCTCTTAGATATCGATCAAGGCACCTATCCCTTTGTCACCTCATCCAACACCACAGCCGGCGGGGCAGCAACAGGCAGCGGTATCGGGCCACGCAATCTTGACTATATTTTAGGGATTACGAAAGCTTACTGCACCCGCGTTGGCTCAGGGCCCTTTCCAACGGAATTATTTGATGAAATTGGCGAACACCTGTCAAAACAAGGCCATGAATTTGGCGCAACAACAGGCCGTCCGCGCCGCTGTGGTTGGATTGATGTCGTCGCCTTACGAAGAGCCCGTATCATCAATAGCCTCACTGGACTATGTATAACCAAACTTGACGTACTTGACGGCTTAGAAACCGTGCGTATTTGTGTTGGTTATTATTATGACGGAGAAGAAATCAAAACCGCGCCAACAGAAGCCGAAGCTTATGCGCGTTGTCAACCCATTTATATTGACATGCCAGGCTGGCAAGAATCAACTGTCGGCGTAAGCCGCTACGAAGACTTACCAGCAAATGCACGCACCTATCTGGAAAAACTAGAAAACTTGCTTGAAATCCCCATTGACATTGTTTCAACCGGAGCAGATCGCAATGAAACCGTGATTAAACGGCACCCTTATGATTAAATAAAAACGACAAGGATTAGATATAAGCAAGGATAAACCCAAAAGGCTCCTAATTTAAATGACTACCCTTCTGAATTTAGAGTGATTTTGCTTTATCCTTGCTTATATCAAATCCTTGTAGTTATTCCTTGCTTATATCAAATCCTTGTAGTTATTCCTTGCTTATATCGAATCCTTGTAGTTTTTGCTGTTTTTAACAATAAACTGTCAACTACTTTTGAAAGGTGCTCCCTGCACTAGGTATTGCAACTTCCAACTTACTACCATGGTTTCCACATGACTGGCAAGCTGTGCCCATTGGACTCATCCATATCTCTCGCCTCCCACACTTTTTGCATTGAAACTTGTCAAGCCTCTGTGCCCCACATACGGTACATTGTCGCTTTAACCTAGTGCGTTTAAGGTTTTTCTCCAAAAGTGTCAAACAAATGGGGCAATGTTTGCGGCTCCGCCTTAACTTCGATATCGAAGTCCCTCTATTTTGTGGCTTGTGCTTTTGAATGATATCCTCTTCCATATTTCTAGACTCCTTATTACCTAAGGCTTGCTACAGACGCATGTTAATTTTATTATCATAAGTTAAGTCATCTAAAAAATCAGTATCAGTCTCTTGTAAAAGATAGTCTTGTTCAAGCCCATTAATGGTGGGTTGAAAGGTTTGCATAATGCAATATTGAGAAATGGGATTGGTTATTTCGCAAAGGCTATTATGGCCTTTTTTCAAAAGGCCATAAGTCACGAGCTCGGTGGGTTTCCGCTTTTATGTCGTTTTTGTTGCCCACCATTCCTATTCCATAAAATTTTCAGGTCTTTTTGGCATCCCAACACTTGATCGTTCCACGCGAAACTGGCTGAGTTCTTCTATCTCTTCTGGACACTCTTTTGACAACGGCCTTTCGACATAAGCGTCTGGCAATACAACTATGAACGCATTGAAATCCAATTCGGGCGATTCAATGTTCACTTCGCCATCTATGCCCAGTTTGGAAGAAGCACTGATTTGACTTTCAGGTGATTTAACTAATTGTTTGGCGTTAAGGTGAATATTTCCCCCTCGTCCTTCATTGGCTTGTGCTTTAATCTGACTCTGATCCAAAACGATAAAAGTTGGATTGGAAAGGGTAATATTGCCACCATCGCCACTACCACCATGAACACTGGTACTCATTTGCCCTTCTCGCAAATACAGTAAGTTTGGAACGACGAGAGTGATATTGCCACCGGTTGCCTGTTCGGCAGAAGTCGTGATTGTACCCCTGTTGGTTATGTTTATCGTATTGGCTTGTACGGTAACATTGCCAGCATTACCCGTTCCCATAGCGTTAGCTGTAATGGTGGCACCATCACGAATGTTAAGATGATTGCTTTCCACTGTGACATGCCCACCTTGACCAATGCCCAAAGAGTTAGTAGAAATAGCACTCGGTAAACCACGATTATCTTGACCTGAAAGGGTTATATTATTTGTAGCAATAACGTGTACATTACCACCAGGCCCTTGTCCGAGCAGTATTTTTTCTCCGATTAAACCACCGCTACTACTATTAATCTCAGAACCGCCTTCCAAAAATAAATTGTTGACTCTTACCGTCACATCTCCAGCAGCGCCTTCACTTGCTGTACCCGCGCTAATGCCACCACGATCATCTATCCTCAACTCATTAGCCACAACGGAAATGTTGTCAGCATCCCCTTTTCCAAAACTGATCGTGGCTATGCTAGATTGATTATTCTCAATAAAAGTCTCTTCAGTCACCTTGATTAATCCGGGACGTTTTCCAATGATAGACATTGTGTTGGTGTTGATATTGATTTTGCCACCGTCTCCATCTAAAAAAGTCGAGGAAATAATCAAACCTCCACCGGTTATATTGATTTTATCGGCATTCACCGTAATGTCAGCACTTTTAGAGAGGCCAAAATTATTCGTTGAAATGAGCCCCCCCTCTAGATTTAAAAGCCCAGTAGTAATATTGAGACTACCAGGTTTTCCAGTACCGTAGGTTTCACTGGTTAATTCACTAGGAATATCGGGTTGAATAGTGATACCCGCAACCACCACTTCTCCCTTTTCTTCCCCTGATATCGAAAAAGATTCAGTCGCATTAATCGTGATATCACCCCCTTGCCCATTGACAAAAGTGTCGTTATTAATATTGCCACCTTTGTCCAGTAAGATTTTTTTTGCTTCGATCACTATGTCACCTGAATCACCGCTACTAAAACTACTGCTTCTTATGAAACTTTCAGCAATCCTCAAATCAGGTACCGTGATCGTTATAATACCCGCATTACCGTTGCCCATAGTGTTACTCAGTATAGCAAGAAGATGTCCTTTAATATCAATGCTATCTGTCAATTTCATGTCAATACTCTTGCCATTCTGATCGGCCATCGTATTGGCTTGAATGGTTGCATTATCCATGAAAAATTGTCCACCACGAATAAAAACACCGCCACTACCTCTACCACTGACATCCATTAAGGTATTAGTAGCTGTGATGGTTCCCCCTTCAGCATTCAAGTCTAATCCCAACTCGCTAGGGATCACTTCACCTTCAGAAGCCACACTCGCCAGATTAATTTGTCCTGCCGGTGCCGATAATTTAGAACGAGCAAAAATTGCTGTCGTTGGCGCGAAATCCTGTTCATGAAATAGGATTGGTGAATTACCCTTCAAACCCAAATCACCCCCAATCAACGATAAGCTCTTGCCTTCAGAAACAGACAAATCGCTATCTTGAGTGGTAATAGAGGCTGGTGAATCGGTCAAAAAACCAAACGCTTCAATCGGTGCAACGTTCAATAAACTATCCATCGGATTACGCGCGTCAAAACGTCCCCTCTCTCCCAAGCGTAAATAGTCAGCAGTGCTGGCATGAAAACTCCCTTGTACGTCCAACTTGGCATTTTCCCCAAACATAATGCCATACGGATTAAGCAAATACATATCCGCATTGGGAATGGTCGAGCGAATTAACCCATCAATGTGTGATGGCTTGCCACCCGTGACGCGGCTGATAACGTTATTGATATTATTGGGGCCGGTAAAAGTCGCACTTTCATGGCTTTGCAAGTTAAAATCTTGAAAACTGTGGAATAAATTGCTGCCATGTTGTTGGCCTAAGTCAGCTTTGATGAGATAATCAGGGCCCGGTAATGCACCACTTTGTCCCAGCGTACCATCGAGGTTGACTTCGGCCTGACTGGATAAACTGATAATGAATAAAAAAATAAGATGAAATCGGTTCATTTACTTTCACTTTATATATATAGCATTTTTCTGATTATAACGGATTTTGGGGACACCAGATTTAAAAGGGCGAACACGCAAGGGCAGCCCCTACGAGCTATCAGTTTTCAAATTCAGGTTCAAAAACACACACAAAAACACCGTGTTTTATATGATAATATTATTTTAAATCATAGACTTATTCTTTGTGGCACTCTGAAAACGAAGTGAACGTCGTAAAGAAAAAAAAGCGTCGGAGCAAACTGATAAGTACTGAACCATAAATTTTCAGGTATTTTAATAGAAGCTGCCTGTAGAGACGCGATGCGTAGCAAATCAAATCTGCATAGCAACAAACCAGAGACGTTTCGCTACGCCGACAAAAAACATGAGACGTGAAGCTGAGACGTGAAGCATCACGTCTCTACAAAAAACCTGAGACGTGAAGCTGAGACGCGAAGCATCGCGTCTCTACAAAAAACCTGAGACGCTTCACGGCGCCGACAATGAGTTAGATAAAACTGATTTTCAAGCAAAAGTTGAGGCAAACAAAAACTTTATTTCACGCTAAAGTTTCGCGAAGCGAAACTTTAGCGTGAAATCCTGAAAAGGTGGTTCTGGGCTTTCGCCCTGGATTGCCCTTTGCTGTAAAATACCTGTTTATTTGTGCTTCAGTACTTAGGTGGTAAGGGGTTGTGCGGCTTTGCCACTACAACCAAATCACCTCAATCCTCTTTCCTGGGGTGTTAAATTTCAGGTATTTTTGCTACTTTTTTTTCACCCTAGATTTGTAGGGTGGGATCGCTTAGCGACAATGAACTCAATAATAAACCCTTATGTCACCGCCCGCTTGCCCACCATCCCCCCCATTTGGAATAAAAATAGAGTGAAAAACAAATCAATTGTGGCTCAAATTTAGCACCCCACCTCTTTCCCCCTTCTGAAACATCGTTTTTTTTTAACACAGAGAACACAAAGTACCACAGAGAATAAGAAAAAAAAGTATCAGGCCAAACTGATAGGTGGGGCGCATTCCCAAAAAAAAGGGTCATTATCAATCTTGGCGATCCGCAAAATAACATGCACTCCAAGCGGGCCGCAAAATAACAGGCATTCCAAGCGGCCGCAAAATAACAGGCATTCCAAGCGGGCCGCAAAATAAATTTGGAACGAAAAGCGGGCATTCAAAATTTATCTATCTTGATGACCCTTTTTTTAGGAATGCGCCCGATAGGTGCTAAGGCGTTGCCACTTAAAATCTTGAAAACTGTGGTATAAATTGTTATCATACTTTTGGCCTAAATCATGGGCCCCTGTAACGCACCACTTTGTCCCAGCGTACCATCAAGGTTGATTTCGGCCTCACTGGATAAACTGATAATGAATAAGGAAATAACATGAAATCGATTCATTCACTTTATACCCTATTTTTCCTATTATTACTTTATTTAAGCAGCGTACCTGCTCAAACGCTTATCGAAGCCAAAGAGGCTTTTCAACAAGGGAATTATAAACAAGCCATGTCACAATGGCAAAAAGTGTTGGATAAAACCCCTTATCTCACTGAACGTTTAGAGGCTCGACTAGGCCTCGCGCAAATTTACCGAGATTTGGGACATTATCATCATAGTCATCATCAACTCAAAACGGCATTAGCCCTCGTTGAGCAATCCGATCATGCCCTGTTGCATGCCCGTTTACTGAATGAATTCAGTAAGCAGTCTCTTTCCCAAGGTAAAAAAGGGTTTAAGGCGGCAAGACAATTCGGACAACAAGCATTGGATATGGCACGGAGGCTCAATAATCCATTCGTCTTAGCAGAAGTTTTAAATCACTGGGGTAATGTGTTCATCATAGAATACGATTATGAAGGGGCTGTGAACCATTTCGATGAGGCATTAAGCTTGCTTAGGGCTTATCAAAGCGCACCCCGTGATGCGCTAGACAGCAATACTTTGGCTGAACTTGAAACGTGGTTCGGCAAACTCTTGATTAATCGGGCACAAGCTATTTTCTTGCAAGAAGCGGAGTTATCAAAATTTACGGCTAAAAAGTCAACTTTTCGTGCCAGTATAGCCGCTCTGAACTTGGCTTGGCTTGCCACTAACAAGAAATGGGTATCCCCCTATCAACACGTTTTTGGACTGATTTCTCTTAGTCAATTGGCACAAAAAATCCAGCAGCAGTTGACGGCCTCTTCAACACAACTCACCAATCTGACGACTCAAACGCTTTTCAAGGCACGAGATTTAGCGATTCTTCTGGACAATGCCACCGCTAAAGCTTACAGCTACGGTTATTTGGGACAATGGTATGAACAACATCATCGTTATCGTGATGCCCTACAACTGACTCGACAGGCCCTCTTTTTTGCCGGACAAACGCAAGAACACTTATTGCTGTCTTATCTATGGCAATGGCAGACGGCGCGTATCTTCAAAGCGGATGGTGATCATCAACAAGCCATCAAAGCCTATCAACAAGCTATAGCACATTTTCAACAGGTACGCACCAAATTTATAACAACGGGTTATGTGAATTTGATGGAAATCGATTTTCGTGAAAAAGTGGCCCCAATTTATTTTGAATTAGCTGATTTATTATTACAACAGGCCCATTCTGAAACACATTCTGCTTTGAAAAAAAATCAATTATTACTGCAAGCAAGAGCCACGATAGAAAGTTTCAAAGCAGCAGAATTACAAGATTATCTTCAAGCAGACTGTCTCGATCTTTATCGCCAATGTTTAGATGTAGGCACTCTACTTGATCAACAAACCGCCTTGTTATACACGATTTTATTACCCAATCGCCTAGAATTATTATTACAGCGGCATGATGGCTTAAAACAATTCATTATACCCATTGATGAAAAAACACTACGCGAGCAAGTGATTTCTTTGTCATCGCAATTACATCATCATCCTAATCCAGAAGTGTTGGCTAGAAAGAGAAGCCAAAGCGTCGCCAACGCAGAAATCTGTACACCCGCATTACGAGGAGGGCAGTCGCAAACGCTAAAAACAGCCGCACACGATTTCTTGAAACCCGCGCAAACACTGTATCAAAGGCTCATTCAACCCCTTCAACTGCATGATATCAAAACGCTGGTGATTGTGCCAGACGGCATTTTACGCACAATACCCTTTGCCGCTTTACATGATGGTGAACACTTTCTTATTGAAAAATATGCCTTGGCTACCCTACCCAATTTGTGTTTAAAGCCTTCAAGGCATTCGCAAAAGAAACAAAAAACCATTTTGTTGAGTGGTTTATCTAAATCCGTACAAGGCTTTTCCGGTTTACCTTGTGCCAAATATGAATTAGAAAGCATTCAAAATATCTACAATGACAGCGATAAACCGTTGTTAAATGAAAGCTTTACGTATCCCAACTTACAAACACATCTCAAGCAAAGCGATTATGACATCGTGCATATTGCCTCTCATGCCCAATTTAGCCCGTATTTAGAAAAGACGTTTGTCTTAACCTACGACGATAAATTGAACTTAGACAAATTAAGTCGCTTAATCAGCAACACGCAGTTGAAAACCAAATCGCCACTAGAATTATTAACCCTCAGTGCTTGTGAAACAGGCATCGGTAATGATCGGGCACCATTAGGATTAGCAGGTGTTGCGCTCAAAGCGGGGACACAAAGTGTTTTTGCCAGCTTATGGGCAATTGACGATGAAGCAACCCCGGCCGTTGTGATTGAATTTTACAAACAATTACAAACGCCTGGACTTTCAAAAGCCAAAGCGTTACAAAATGCACAAAAAATGATGTTGACTCATAAAAATTATGTGCGTTATCGCCATCCTTATTATTGGGCCGCATTTTTATTGATCGGGCATTGGTTTTAAGTGCGATTTTCGTTTCTGTTATTTTGCTGCGATTTTCGTTTCAGTTTCAAATAAATGTCTAGCAGCCTGTCGGAGAATACCACTTAAGTCATTGTTTTGTATAACATTTATGATTATTGTAAAAGCGAGAATAATCAATGAGTTATACTTAGTACCGTCATAAGGTCGCGATTACTTTTACAGACACAGCCAATAGCCAACAGCTTTTAGCGTAGCCCACCTTCGGTTCACGCCAAAGATTTTGCGCGCAAAATCTTTTTCACGCAAAAGTATCGCGAAGCTGTACTTTTGCGTGAAAGCGTGAAAGCAGTTGTCGCAACGCGAAAGTCAGGTGGTGGTGACTAACCGCCTTGATTTTTTCAAAATGCAAAAGCGCAAATTATATTTCACGCAAAAGTTTCGCTTCGCGAAACTTTTGCGTGAAATGGTGGACAGTATATACTGCACATGGGCATAGCTTTTCACTTAAGAAGTTTTGCGCGCAAAACTTTTTTTGCTGCCCCACCATTTCACTTAAGAAGTTGCGCGCAACTTTATTTCACTTAAGAAGTTTCGCGTAGCTAAACATTAGCGTGAAATGTGAAATACAATTCCCTAAAGTCATTTTAAAAAAAGTTTTTCAGGCAAAAGTTTCGCGAAGCGAAACTTTTGCCTGAAAGTTTATCACCTCGTTGAGTATAGTTGATTAATCCGATAGGCTGCTAGCTGTTCCTTAAGTACTGAAGCACAAATAAACAGGTATTTTGGTTGCTTCTATTAAAATACCTGAAAATTTATGGTTCAGTACTTATATAGAACACCTTGTTTAATGACCAATAATTTCATTGAATCCTTCAATAATTTTATCTAAATCTTTCGGAGGAACTTCGCTAATCTTTTTGCCAATGCGTGTACTAGCTAAAGTTCTAATTTGACTGATTTTTACCCAAGAGCGTTTCGGTAACCCTTCACATTTCAGTTCAAAAGTTAATGGAAAGTTGGCCCGTTGTGGTTGAGCGGTTATCGCTAGAGCGATGACAGTACCAGAACGTTCATTAAAAGTATCTTGACTCAGAATAAGAACAGGACGAAGTCCGCCTTGTTCACTGTCTCGTACAGGGTTTAAGTCAGCCCAACGAATTTCGCCTCTTAATAACTTGGCCATTTTGCAAACTCCTCTGAAATGCCTTCTTCTGCAAGTGCTTTTTCTTCCTTATGGTTCAATTTAGCACATTCTTGTGCTAGGCGGCTTTGTTCTAATCGTTGCAATTTCTCTGTGATGGCATCGGCAATGGCACGACTTCGATTTGGGTAAAGATGACGGCAGATCAGCTCGTCTAATTTATCAAGAATAGATTGGTCAAGTGTAATAGCTACTTTAGCTTCGTTCATAAATGTTCTCCAATTTTGAACAGGATGACATGGATTAAAGGATAATCAGGATTGGAAACATTCTCACGACAGCGTCAATCATGAAAATCAGTCAAATCCGCGTTCTATCCTTATCATAAATTCAATAGAACGCAGATTATGGCCTGATTAAACTGATTTCCAGGCAAAAGTTGAGGCAAACAAAAACTTTTGCTTGGAACACTGATTAAAAAATCCGCGTAAATCATGACAATCAGTCAAATCCGCGTTCTATCCTTATCTATCCGCGAGGCCCTTATTTTGGCCGCTTAACTGCTCCGCTTGTTGGGTACACCCTTTTTGCCTCATTTCAACAATTTGTTCCTCTACTGATAAATCCGCAGGGATTTGATGCAAAACAATTTCTTTTCGCGGATAATCAAGGCCCTTTTTAATGCCAATCAAATAAGTCACACCAGATTGGATAGGCATTTTATCAAGGGGCCAAACCAAGGTGCCTTTTGAAGCGGGCCATGGTTCTATCACCACGAGTTGGGATACCGTATTTTGAATCACCACTCTATCGTTCATCTGTCCAGAACGTTTGTTTTCAGGCAACCATAAATCTATCTGTTCTGTCACATAACAAAAGGTATTGGACTGACAAAGATTCACAGTCCAAATACTTGGCGAATCGTTACAACCTTCACGTCGACGACTATCCTTTCTTTTTTCTATCCCC
>QNEL01000140.1 GCA_003645185.1 Candidatus Parabeggiatoa sp. nov. 3 | reverse complement strand
GGGCTCCTTACGTCTTTATGTTGCCCACCAATTTAATATTAATTCGCAATGTAGGGCTCCTTACGTCTTTATGGTGCCCACCAATTTAATATTAATTTGCAATGTAGGGCTCCTTACGTCTTTATGTTGCCCACCAATTTAATATTAATTTGCAATGTAGGGTGGGTAACGTGGTTGCCCACCGATTTAATATTAATTCGCGATGTAGGGTGGGTAACGTGGTTGCCCACCGATTTAATATTAAATTGGTTATCACGATATTCTAATCCTTTCTTATAAATAATCCTTGTAGTTATATCTGATAGGTGCTAAGGTGAAAAATGTATTACCACTCCAATTGCATTCATCAATACTGTATCATCATATGCCATTAACAATATCAAACCGAAAACAATCGGTTAGTTTAAAATCCAAATTTACAATTGACTTTAATTAATATTATGTCAACCACAAAAATTTTACGCCAAGGGCTTTCCAGCCTACTCAAAAGCAACATCATAGAAATTCTCGCCGGTATCACTGACACCGAAAAAGCCCTTGATTTACTGAAACAAAATTTCACCTTTACCCATTCTGAAATCGCTAAGAATTTTCAAGACAGTTATGGCTATGCCTTAGCTGCGATAAGTAGCGGCTTAGCAGCGCCGGAAAATCAACGCGGTTTTTGGCGCTCACTATTTCAAAGCAATGTGGAAAGCGAATTTTCGCAAGGCTTGGAACAGGATTATTTATTGCCCTTTGCACAACAACAGGGTTTAGCCGATGAAAAGTTGTCCGCATTTCGACAAACCGCCGTAGCCCAATGTCAACAAATGGCAACGCTCACACTGTTTGAAGCGGATAATGCCCCTTTTTCTGAGACAGAGTTAGCGAGTTTTGTCACCGCGAGTGGTGCAAATTCTATGACTGATTTGGTTGTAGAATTAGTGCAAACTCAGCAAAGCTTGGATAAACGGGTGAGGGCTTTTTTGCAATTTGAAGAATTGTTAGGCAATACCCTATTGTTTTTCTTGCACGAGCAACTCCGCAAAGAGCCCCGTTTTCAAAGTACGTTATCTGCCTTGCAACGCGAAGGCTTAATAATTGATGTGCGCGAAATTAAACAAATCGTGCAATCAACTGAAAATAAATTAAATCAAGCACTTACGAAAAAACAGTTTGGTGAAGTGGCACAACTGGGGCAACAATTAGAACGTTTGCAACAGATTGAATCGGTGACACAAAGCCATTATGCCCAATTCATTGAATTTAGCCAACGTTTTGCCGATTGGGCGCAATTGGTTAATCTCCAATTAAAAGAAGTCTTGGCAGCCCTGCCAAAATTGCAAGCGCAATTAGGGGGCATTAAAAGTGATACCGAAGAAATTTTAGCCATCGTTCAGCAATTGATGGCGCGCGCCGATTTATCGCCCCAAGTCAAACCGCGTGATGAATTGACGCAATATAACTCTGCCAATCTGGAATTGATAGGGCAAGCACGGCAATTATTGAAACGCATTCCGTCGTCTGATCCACAATACAGTCGGGCGGCAATTGGGTTAGGGAGTGTCGTCTCTTCGCAGGGCGATTTAAAACAAGCCGAGGCTTTATTTATCAAAGCCTACCAACAGGCGAGCAATGATAAGGAACGGGCGTTGAGTGCGTTTAACCTGTTTCAAGTGTTTACTCGCCAACACGTTTATGATCAAGCTTTATCGTCTTTACAAGAAGCCATTAAGCTAAATCAACAACGTTATGCCTTGCATAATGTCCATACTTATACCCTTCAACGGATATTGGGTGCTGGCGGCATGGGTTGTGTCTTTTTGGCGCGACACCGTTTGAAAAAAGAATCAGTCGTCATCAAGTGTTTTTGGGAAACGTTGCACGGTTCAGCGGATGCCCTGTTCAAAGAAGCCTTTTTGATGTCGGAAATTGCTGGCGAGTATGTACCCCAACCGCTTGACTGTGGTTTTGTTGATTTAACCAAGCAGGAACGCGGCTACTTTATCTCCGAATACATTGAAGGGGCGATAGATGGCGAAACGTGGTTAGCGAAACACGGCAAATTGGATGTACCAACGGGTATTGCGGTAGGTTTACAGATTGCCAAAGGGTTGCAACTCGCGCATGACAAAGGCATTTTCCATTTAGATTTAAAGCCCGCCAATATTTTGTTGCAGCAGCAAGATGAGATAGTGGTGAAAATCATTGAGCATGACAACGGCATTTTCCATTTAGATTTAAAGCCCGCCAATATTTTGTTGCAACAGCAAAATGAGATAGTGGTGAAAATCATTGATTTTGGGTTAGCGAAAGTCGCCCCGTCGTTAGGGCAAGAAATGGCTACCCAGCGCAGTCGTTCTGGATTAAGTCTGTTAGCACAATCGGCGGTATTTGGTACGATGGATTATGCGCCACCTGAGCAACAGGGCATGACGCTTTATGGTGAACCGAATGCGAAAAGTGATGTGTATGCGTTTGGCAAAACCTTATATCGTTTATTGACGGGAGAAAGTCCACAGACATTGCATCCAAGACGTTTGGCAGATGCACCGGAATTGTTTGAGTTGTTATGTGATTGTGTGGAGATTGAGCCGGGGAAACGGGTTGATGTGGCAACGCTTATCATACAATTATCTGCTTTACACGCAGAAATTCTTAAAAAACGTAGAACTTGGTGGAATCAATTGGATGACAATTGGAAAAATGTTTTCATGTTCAATATTGGTAAGATTCCAATCTGGGATAAGGCTTTAATTAAAGCCTTTGATGGTGAACCAACTGATAGCGATTTAGAAAAAATCGTTAATTTGCAGGAATTTGACTGCCATATGAATCAAATGAGTGATTTAGAACCGCTACGCGCCTTGACGAAGTTACAGACATTGGATTGCAGTTGGAATAAAATCAGCGATTTAGAACCGCTACGCGCCTTGACGAATTTGCAGAAATTGCTTTGCGAGTACAATCAACTCAGCGATTTAGAACCGCTACGCGCCTTGATGAACTTGCAGAGATTGGATTGCGGTGGAAATCAACTTAGCGATTTAGAACCGCTACGCGCCTTGACGAATTTGCAGAAATTGCTTTGCGAGGACAATCAACTCCGCGATTTAGAACCGCTACGTGCTTTAATGAAGTTGTCTAATTTATGGTGCTTTCAAAATCAAATAAGCGATTTAGAACCGCTACGCACTTTGACGAAGTTGCGGTACTTGGTTTGTAATGAAAATCAAATAAGCGATTTAGAACCGCTACGCACCTTAACAAATTTGCATAGCTTGTCTTGCGCTGGAAATCAACTCAGCGATTCAGAACTAGACAAGTTTAAAAAAGCAGTGCCTAACTGTGGAGTTTCTTAATAATGTCTAAATCAGGATGTGTAGGATTAAAGGATTAGCTCCGCGAACGAAGTTTGATAGAATTTTTCGGTTTTAAGGTTTATCCGGTTAATCTGTCTGAATCAGAGTACAACGAATTACGTGGATAAACGAATTAAAGCTGGAGGTTTCTCATTGATAATCCCTTAGCTTACCTATCTTTCATAGCTACTTGAGTCTAATCAAGGAACATTACATTATGCTTTATTCGTTTATCCCCGTAATTCGTTGTACTTGATAGGGTTTTGTTTTCATTCTGTAAATTCTAAAATTCTGCAAATTCTGATTCAGACAATTATTGCGTTATAGTTCATTAAGTTGTATTCCATTAGAGATTCCTTTATTATGAAAAATTCTTTTATATTTCAAGGTATAACGTTTTTATGGGAGTGGTAAAAAGGCTCAAATCAATCGTCAGAAACATGGCGTTACTTTTGAACAGGCTTGTGAAGTATTTTTCGATCCGTTTATTCGGGTTGTCGATGCCAGTGCCGAAGCTGAAGCACGAGATGCTGTGATTGGTGTCAACTCAATTCGAGGTTAAAGTTTTTGCGCGCAAAAACTTTAACCTCGAATGGAAAACATCTTTTTGTAGTTCATATCCAACTAGAAGAAGATTGTTTCCGAATTATCTCAGCTCGTAAGGTGACTAAAAAAGAACGGTATTATTATGAAAACTACTGAATTGAATGAAAGACTCAGAAAAGATAGGCCTCTAATGGCAATAACAGTGCGTATGCCAGAAGATGTCGTTCAAGATTTAAAGCGAGTTGCACCCGCGTTTGGATTTTCTAGCGATGAAGCATTGATTCGATACTATATCGGGCAAAGTTTGCGGGTTGACTTAGAACGCTTAAACTCTCTACCGATACAAACTCTCATTGAAAGTTTAAAACGTCAAGGGGTTCCAAACCCTGTGATTAATAAAGCCATTGAGGAAACTGAACAACAAGCGTTTTCAGCCTTCTCTTGAGCAAGCTTCAACAATCATCAAATAAACCAATCAGGATTTGCAGGATTGACAGGATTTTTCGGTTTTAAGGTTTATCGGGTTAATCCATAGTACAACGGATTTGCGGATTAAACGGATTGAGTTGGGAGGTTTTATCCGTTTATCCACGTCATCCGTTGTACTCCATTCTGATTCAGACAATAATTTAACCATAAGTACAACGGATTTGCGGGTTAATCAAAATATACTTTTTCGATTATGGATAATTATTTATTATATCGTTCAATGAAAATAAGTGCTAACGGTTTGCCAGTGGTGGGTACAACAGCTAGAACTCTGGGAATCAGGGAAGGCGTTGATATTTTAGTTATTTCTGATCAAGTCAAACCTAATATTGGTGGTATGTCTGTTAGTCCACCGCCACCCGATAATCTTCCAATCCACCGTCGCCCAGCTGCGTTTGGTGGAACAGGTAAGGATCCAGTCGGGCAAATAAACGTTAATTGTTTAAGTGCTTTTCAACTTCAATATCGAGCCGATCCACATCAGCCCAATAAACATGGATTCATTGAACCGATAACAGAAATGCGGTTTGAAGAATATCAACAGGCAATAGTAGCAACTCTACATGAGTGGACTTTGACAGGTGAACAAAAATGAGCATTGAACTATCTGTGTTAAAAGAGGCTTTACAACAAAGTAGCCCAATGGAAAAGTTGGAAACAATCGTCAAAGATTTGCTGAGTAAAGGATACTCAAAGGAAAGTATTCTAGCCGAATTTGAATATTTCCGTGAAGCAATGACGGACGAAGACTATGAAGATATTGTACTAGAAGTGATGGATTTTCTCACAGGATGGTGTAGTCCCCATAAGCGTATTGATATACACCATAGGCAACGTATCACATTAGCGCCTGAACTTTATGCTCAAGTTGAAAAAGAGGCACAGATACGTGGTATCTCATCTGAAACTTTAGTTCATTTGGGTTTAATGGAATGGTTAGCCAATCATCACCAACATCAGGTATGTGAAGCTTAGTCAAACCTGACAGGGCGAAAAATTCTAATTCAGACAATCATTCAATCATAGTACAACGGATTTGCGGATTCAACGGATTGATTTAGGGTGTTTTATCCGTTCATTGCGTGAATCCGCTGTACTCCATTCTAATTCAGTTAATAAAGAGTCTCACAAAATGAGTATTAATGATAAGCCTTTAGTGTGGCTTTCTGGTGAAATCAAAACACCGCCTTTTTCACAGAATGCTCGTCTTGAGGCTGGATTCTTATTGAGAAAATTACAGAAAGGAGAAATGCTATCTCTCCCACAATCTCGCCCAATGCCCTCCATTGGATTTCGATGCCATGAATTACGCATTAATGACAAGAATACCACTTGGCGAATTATCTATCGTATTGACTCTGATGCTGTTATCATACTTGACGTATTTGAGAAAAAAACGCAACGTACCCCTAAACAAGTCATTGAAACCTGTATGCAAAGGTTAACTACTTATGATAGTTCATGTTAGGAGTTAAAAAAAATGGATAAAGACAAACAAGCAAAACTCGCCTCAAAAGGCTGGAAAATTGGCACGGTTGATGAGTTTTTAGAATTAACGCCCGCTGAAGTCACCTATATCGAATTAAGACTCGCACTCAGTGAAAATCTTAAACAACGTCGCACACAAAAACAGATCACCTCAAGCGACACACAACTCGCCAACCCTTCCCAAATTGAAAAATTAGAAACCGGAGAAACGTCAGTCTCACTTGATTTCTTAATACGATCACTGCTAACACTTGGCGTAACCGTTAAAGAATTAGCTGAGATTATGGTTCACTCTCAAGATTTTGCTGGTAATCCTAATGTTTGAATCAGGATTGACAGGCTTAAAGGATTAGCTTCGCTAACGAAGTTTGACAGGATTTTTCGGTTTTAAGGTTTATCTGGTTAATCCATAGTACAACGGATAAACTCGCATCGTTACTTCGTTTGACGGATTCAACGGATTGATTTGGAGTGTTTTTGTTTTATCCGGGAATGAAGGAAAGAAGCTGTACTCAATCCTGATTAATCCTAAAATTTTGTTAAACCTGATTCAGACAAATTAAATTAACCCATTTATGTGTTGTACTCCATGAAAACGATGAACCTCATAACGACATCAACCCAAATAGAACAATTTCTTTCTGCATTTAAAAATCTTGCTATAGAGGTTCAGAAAAATAATTTCACACCAAGGGGGTTGTCGTTTGCTCTTGGGTGCATTCCCAAAAAAAGGGTCATTATCAATCTCAATCACGCCTTCGCGAAAATAAATTTGGAACGAAAATGCAGCGAAGCAGAATGATTCAATCGTATCAGTCTGAATCAGGATTTGCAGACTTAAAATTATCCGAGCCTGCCATTTCACGCAAAAGTTTTTGCGTGCAAAAACTTTTGCAATAGTAAAGGATGGGTAGGGGAATGGGGCTGGCAACAAAACCAGTTACATGCCCCCCTACAAGAAAATTCGACGTTTTAGTGTCTTTTAAGTTGAATTGTTCCCGTCTGTTCCAATTGGGCCAACAATTCTTCACGAGACAAGTGCATCAACAAGTCAAGTGAGTTTTCAGGCGACATTTCTACTAACGGTTCAATCACTTGTGACAATCGGTTGTCAATTTCGCCAAAACGTAATTTGAGCATGTTTTCTACGACTAAGTGCCGATCTTCCCGTATGCCTTGCTGGATGGCCTTTCTTCGTGATTCTTCATAAGCTGGTGATAAAATCATCAGTAACTCCTCTTCTTTTGGGGTTAAGTCGTCTTGTACTAGAACATCCGCATGCCACTTATGCAAGACATCTAGCACTTGGCTGTGTAAGGGTTCTTTGTCTTTCAGGGTGGCAAGTGTTTTAATCGCTTCCTCTTGGATTGCTCCCTTGCCTAAAATTCTAAGCCAAATCGTGTCTAATGTAGCTGGTAATCGATCAATGACAACTATCCCTGTGTTCATCGCATCTCCGAAAAAGTAAATCCCTTTGCACCAGTTCGGTTCACGAAGCTTGACATCAAAACTTGTCAATAGAGCATCTGGTACTGAGGTTGCCACAATCCATAATCGTGGCAAATGGGTTGTTTTACCCAGACGTTTCTTTTCTTTCTTCCCTTTCCGCGATAGATCGCTATACCAAGAAAAGAGTTTCATCAAACTCACGCAAACTTCCACTTGACTGGGTGGATCCCAAAAATATTCTATCAAACAAGCTGTTGATATCATATTCCCCAAGACACCGATTTTCTTTAAGTCTGCCTGAGACATTGATGGGGGAGGTTCAAAGCTGATATCAGCATAATAAACTTCTTTTGGATGAATGGGACGTTGTGCTTCAGAACTACCACCAAAAAAGTGGAGTATCTCAAGTAAACATTCCTTACAATACTGATCGTAGGGTTGTCGTGTCATTTCCATATATATAAATAAGCCTGAAAAATAAAAACGTTATTATAAAAATTTGGAACGAAAATCAGGCCTTCATGCCTTCGCAAAATAAATTTGGTTTGAAAATCGGGCAGGCGCAAAATAAATTTGGTTTGAAAATCGAGCCTTCAAGATTTATCGATATTGGAGTTCAAGATTTATCTTGATGTTGAGAGCGAGCCCACCCGACATTGAAAAGAGTGTTTTTTTTAAATAACTCTTTCATTCCCACCATCAATGGGCACTTGAGCGCCAGTTGTTTTCGCAAAAGCGGGCCCTGCCATCGCGCAGGCGAGTGCGGCGACATCTTTTGAAGTGATTTCTGTTTTGAGGATGTTGTTGGTTTTGTACTCGGCTACTGTCATGCCGTAGTGTTTTGCTCGATTTTCTAAGACTTCAGGTGTCCAAATCGCCGTATCAAAAACCGCGTTGGGATGGAGTACATTGACTCGTATTCCATATGTGCCTAATTCTAAAGCGGCAACACGGGCGAGTTGAGTTAACCCGGCCTTGGCAACTGAGTAGGCAGAAGCGCCTGGCCCAGGGGCGGGAACGTTTTTGGAAGCCATGATAATCACGGCAGGATCAATGCCCATTTCAAGATAGGGGATGCAAGCCTGTAAGACTTGCTGATGGCTGGTTAAGTTGAGGGTAAGACTCTGTTTCCAAGTCTTTGGATTCATGTTTGCAATGGTTTCACTTGGCGGAAACATACCAGCATTACTGATGAGAATATCGAGTCCACCAAAATGGCGAATGCCGCTTTCAACGAGGTGTTGGATATCATCCTCAAATGTGAGATCGCATTCAATCGCTAAAATATCGGGTGTGTCAAACAGCCTTGTAATGGCTTTATTCATATCTAATGCCACAACAGCCGCGCCTTGAGCCTGTAGGGCTTCGACACAAGCACGGCCAATACCACTTGCTGCGCCGGTAACTAATGCAATTTTGCCTTGCAAAGGAAGGGCAGTGCCTTTTTTACCGAGCTTGGCTTGTTCTAATTCCCAGTATTCAACTTCAAACAAATCAGATTCAGGTAACGTTTTCCAACCGCCCAGTAATTCGGCTACTTGGATAGCATGAATAGTATGCTCCTTGATATCTTCGATAATGTGCGCTTCTTTAACACTGCGGCCAAAACTGATCGCCCCGGATGTGGGCCAAACGGCCCAACAAGGGGCTGGATTCAGGCGAGTCAATTGACTATTGGTGTGACGCTCAAAGTATTCGCTATAGGCTTGGACATAATGGGCAATATCCTCATCAGGATTTTCTCCCAAAATCACAGGGATCGGTTTAGTGCGAATCACATGATCGGGTGTTAAAGGCCCGCGTGTCGCGATAGTCGCGACATCGGGCCGATTAGAAAAACTCACCGATTCGCGATTACTGTCCAATTTGGCAATCATCGCAGCGCCTTTGATATCACTCACGCTTTTACGAATACGCGCTAATGTTAACAGGTTTTCCTTAACGGTTACTCTAGTCGGCAAGACAAGGGTAGCCCCTTGATCGGCCAGATAATTTTCGGCCGCTGTAACCAATTGAATCATGCGTTCATAACTGCTCTTCGCGTCATCGGCAAAACTAAATACGCCATGATTCATTAAAATCATGCCCTCTAAGTTTGTCCAGTCAATCTCTTGTGTCAGCTCATAAATTTTCTTAGCCAAAACAAAACCGGGCATGACGTAAGGTACTATGAGTACCCGATCACCATAAATGGCACGGATGCGGGCCTCGGCATTCTCCGTATTCGTGATCGTGACAACGGCATCAGCGTGGGTATGATCGACAAACTTGAAAGGAATGATGGCATGTAAAATCGCCTCTACTGAGGGATTAGGGGCACTGGGATTGGTCATCGCTGAACGTTGAACACGCACCATTTCGGCATCGCTCAGTTGATTCAAGTGAGCCATTTTTTTTAAGACATCCAATTTCACGGGGGCAAACCCGGCTGCCTCAATTGTGGCTAAATCCCAACCACTCCCTTTGACATATAATAATGCCTCTGTTTCCCCAAAAAGGTTAGTGGTATTAGCCTTTACGGATGTATTACCGCCGCCATGTAGCACTAAAGCTGATTCTTGCCCTAATAATCGGGATGTATACACACGTAGGGCTAAATCATTTCGATACCGAGCGGCATCATCATTATTCCATAGACTTTTCATAATGGGTTATTAAATCAATATTTTAGGTGGGAAAATGGGTAAGCGATAAATCGCCTACTACAAACACGCAAATTTTGCGCCTATGGCGCATTTATAAATCACAAGATTTTTTTTGTAAGGTGGGATCGCAGTCTCAATGATCTCAAATAGGGCACAATATTATTGCCCGATTGCCCACCATTAATCTAAATTAAATTCCTTAAAAAATAGTCACTAATTAATAATAAGCTATTGATTTTTAAAACGGGCAAATTTTATATTTGCGCTGAAAACGCATTAAATTTTGTTATACTATCAATACCTTCGCAAAATATTATATAAATTTTATGTGGTTATTATCAGTAGAGACGCGATGCCTCGCGTCTCTGGCATCGCGTCTCTGGCATTGAATCGCGTCTCTGGCATTGATTTGCTATGCATCGCGTCTCTACAGCGGAATTTGATGTGGTTATTACCAGTAGAGACGCGATGCATCGCGTCTCTACTGCGGATTTTAATTCATAACTTATTGATTTTACAACTTTAAGTATTTGATTTCAATAAGATTTGTAATTTAGAGGGTGGGCAACAAAAAGACGTTACCCACCATTTCACGCGCTTTGTTTCGCGGAGCGAAACAAAGCGCGTGAAATACATTTTAGCTTTGCACAATCTAATCCTTTCATAAGCAAACAATCCTTGTAGTTATAATATAATAAAGGAGGGCAAATCAATGAAAACAGGCAATCCAACGTTATCAGCAAAAACTTTTGAGGCTTTGCCTATTTCCTTAGTTAAAGAAATGACAATAGCTGGAACGGTTAATAAAACACTTCTACTGTTAATATTACTTTCACTTAGCTCAGCTTGGAGTTGGCATCAATTTTATACGACTGAAGATATCACTTTAATTATTTCTTATTTGTGGATAGGCACTTTAGGCGGTTTTGTGGTAGCCTTAGTGACAATCTTTGTGAAAAAATGGGCCTGGATCACGTCTCCAATTTATGCATTATTGGAAGGATTGGCGATTGGAAGTATTTCAGCTCTTTTTGAAACCGCTTTTCCCAATATCGTGATTCAAGCCGTTGCACTCACTTTTGGTACCTTATTTTGTTTACTACTCGCTTATAAATCGGGTTTAATTAAAGTCACGGCGACTTTTAAACTAGGTGTTGTAGCGGCCACAGGCGCAATTTGTCTTATTTATATTGTTGATATGGTACTGATTTACTTTGGCTTTACCGTGCCTTATATTCATGAAACAGGCCCTGTCGGCATTCTGTTTAGCCTATTTTTTGTCACCATTGCCGCATTAAACCTCGTTTTAGATTTCGATTTTATCAGAGAAGGGGCAGAAATGGGGGCTCCTAAATATATGGAATGGTACGGCGCTTTTGCTTTAATCATTACCCTTGTCTGGCTTTACCTTGAAATATTAGAACTGCTTGCTAAAATCCGTGGCAGCCAATAAATTTGATTTGTGATTTTCGATTTGATCAAATCTATAGTATTTCATACCCTTATTTTCAAAAAGGGGTTGCCCATTTTATATCAAAAATCCACAATCGGGGCAACCACAAGGGATTGCCCCTACCATGAAAAGGCGCATTTCTGAAATGCGCCCCATGAAGGCTGGCATGTAGGGGCAATCCCTTGTGGTTGCCCTTTTTCTCTCAAAAATATTATGGAAAACATCATGCATCAAGAACTCAATCTCTCTTTTCCTGAACCACAACATTTGGCTATCAGCCTAACTGATAACCAGAATCGTGAAGAAACGCCATTGTTAGAATTTATTTCCCCCATTTCTGACAAGGGCCATCAACACCTCCATTGGTATTTAAAAGAATACCCAAATCAATACAGTGCTGAGGTTGATATCGACGCGGCCCAACAAATTGCGAAGCAATTCCCGCCATTAGGGAATAGTTTGTTTAATAAAGTCTTTGCTAAAAAAGCCGCTCTTCGTCTCTATAAAAAGTTCCGAGATCACAAACAACCCGGCCGTATACTGACGATTACAAGCCCAGATCCCAGCATTCTGTCATTACCTTGGGAATTGCTACACCCTTCTGGCAAGGGGAGTGGTTTTTTGCTTTTTGAAACGCCCCCTATTTCCATCCGTCGTCGTGCGCCGAGTATCAGTCAAAAGTCTTTTGAAATCAAACAGAAAGATAAAATACACCTGTTAGTTGTGATCTCGCGTCCGACTGATATTGAGCCCCGTGATCCACAGGTACCCGCTTCTGCGGTACTCAATGCCATAGAAGAATACGGTGCTGAGCGCATAACCCTCGAATTTCTCCGTCCTGCCACGTTGAAGCAATTACGTGAACGGTTGGAAAATAAGGCCTTACCGGCCGTCGATATACTGCATCTTGATGTACCGGCCTTAGTTGATCAAAAAGGCGAGTTTGAACAACAAGCCCGTCAGGGCCTGAAAACCTTGACTGAACCCTTGAAACAAGCCGCTATGGCGATCACGCTGGGCCAAAATACCACTTATCTACAGTTTGAAAAAGACACGGGCGAAAAACGACTCATCCCAGTCGATTTGGTATCGCATCTGCTGAGCCATTATTCTATCGCTTTAGTCATTTTATCGACTGGCCCATCAGTTAAAACAGAAGCCGATATCGACACCGATATCGACAGTATCGCTATCAATTTGATAGCGAAAGGCATGCCTTTCGTTTTGGTTCTGCGTGATGCCGTATTAGCCACCCAAAAGTTGTTTGAAACCTTTTATGAATCCTTGGCACAAGGCCAAAAAATTGGCACAGCTTTAGATACAGCCCGTTCTGCTTTGTATGCCGATACCGCCCGGCGCGAGATTATGCAGCAAAGTGGCGCGGTTAAACTGCACTTACATGATTGGTTTTTACCAGCATTATATCAACAAGGGCAAGACACGGCCCTATTAACGCAAATGCTGCCCGAAAAAGAGAAGGCATTAGTTCAAGAAAAACGCTATTTGTCTCACAATTTGTCTCATCCACCGGCCAGCGGATTTTTTGGCAGATGGCGGGAATTACGGGATATCGAGCGCCGCTTCATGCGCGGCATACGACGTATTAATATCCACGGTGGTGGGGGACAAGGGAAAACCTGTTTAGCGCAACAAGCCGGCCGTTGGTTGCAGCGCACTGGGATGTTTAAATATGTCGTCTATGTCGATTATGGAAACTGTCAAATACTTGATCCCGTCAGCGTTGCGATCAGCATGATCTCTGAAGTCTTACAAAAACACTTATTAGATGTAGAAGCCGTCACGCAAGCCTTGCGCCGTGTGCCCACTTTATTGATTTTGGATAACGTGGATTTACAGTCATCCGCTCAAGTCACGTCTCAGCCTGGCCTGTTTACGACCACTTCAAATGGAGAGGAAAATACGCCGCCTAGCCTGTTTACGACCACTTCAAAGGAAGAGAAAAACGCGCAGCTGCCTAGCCTGTTTACGACCACTTCAAAGGAAGAGGAAAACACGTTACCTAGCCTATTTACCACCTCTTCAAAGGAACCGGACACTCAGCCTAGCCTATTTACCACCACTTCAAAGGAAGCGGAGACTCAGCCTAGTCTATTTATCACATCTTCAAAGGAAGAAGACACTCAACCTAGCTTATTTACTACCCCCTTCTCAAAAGAAGCGGAAAACACACCAAGTCTATTGACTACCCCTTCAAAGGAAGCGGAAAACACGCCAAGTCTCTTGAATAACCCTTCAAATGAAGCGGAAAACAACAACTACTTTAGTTCTTTTTTTGAACAGGAAGTAGAGGATAAAAAGGCAGAAGTGGCGGATAAAAAGGCAGAAGTGGCGGATGATGAACAAAAGGACAAACGTCATCAACTCCTTGAAGCGGTTAAAAAATGGTCAGAAGCGGGCAAAAGCCGTGTGTTCATCATCACGCGCCAACCCAATAATCTGTCTCATCAGGATTTTCCAGAACAAGGCAACTTGAAATATTACCTCTTACCCCTGGGCAAATTAGAGGAAACCCAAGCCGTGCGCTACGCGGAAGCCTTGATGACACAGCCACCGCTATCCGCGTATGGCGTGCCAAAACGGGCCGCTTTAACCCAATTACTAGAGCAAGCCCATTATCACCCCTTATCCATTCATCTGTTAGTGCATCTACTGAAAAACAATCACATCGATACATTAACGGAGCAGTTCAATCAATCGTTAGCCGCATTATCGGCCGACACGCATTATCTTGAACGGCCACTGGTTGCGGCACTGAATTTGTCATTAGAAAAGTTAGAACCCTCAATACGAAACGGGATCACGAGATTAGGTATTTTTCAATGCGGCGCGTTTGAAAACATTTTACAAGGCATCACGCAAATACCGGAACCGCAATGGCAAACCCTACGCCAAAGCTTAGAAGCGAGTGGCCTGATTCAGCCTGATAACCTGGAAGGTATCACAGTGAATTATCTCAAATTCCACTCAAGCTTATCCCCGCTACTGTGGAATCGGCTCTCGCAGCTAGAACAAGAGGCTTTAACCGAACGTTATTGCCAAGGCTACCATGAATTATCTTTGTTCTTATACAATGAAGATAACCAAAAACCGCATCAAACTCGGCTCATTGAGCGACGAGAACTGCCGAATTTGCTACATGCCGTTGAAGAAGCGTTAGACAGTAATAAAAAAGGCGCATTAGAATTTGCTGACAAAGTGATCTCATTCCTCGTTGACTTTGGTTTCAAAACGGACAGCAACCAGTTGACAAGGCGCAGAACGGAGAAATTAAGCCATTCGACAGCCGTCTCTCAAGAGGAATATCTTGCCCAGTCTCAAAAAGCCGATCAACTGTATTCCGACGGCCAGTATTCAGAAGCCCAAACCGTTTATCAAGAACTCCTTGAACAATTAGGCGAGGATATCAGTTATAACCGTTGTCTCAGCTTGAGTGGATTAGGCCGTTGTCTAGCAGAAACAGGCGATTTAGAACAAGCAGCCGACTACTTTCGGCAAGCCTTGGCGGAATTGACACAATTACCCCTTTCCCAAGACAACAAGCTAGAAGCGGGCATGATGCAAACCTATTTAGCCACCGTGCTAATGGAAATGGAAGACAACAGCTCCGCCAAAGCGGCTTATAACACCGCATTATCTATAATGAAAGAGCTTGGCAACAGCCATCATCAGGCCGCGATACAATCGCAATTGGGCAAAATCGCCATGTTGCAAAACCAACCTCAAGAAGCAGAACATTACTATCGTGATGCCTTGAACCTGTTTAAACAACTCAATGATCAAAAATCAGAAGCCCTAGTTTGGCATCAACTGGGCATGGTTTGCCAAAAAGCCAAACGTTGGAAGGCCGCAGATGAAGCCTATCAACAAGCCGCGAACTTGTATGAAAAACGAGGCAAACGAGGAGAAACTATCGCAATCTGGAACGAACTGGCTGAAATCAATCAAGCGAATGGGCATTTACAAGCCGCAGAAACGTGGTATCGCAAAGCGATTGAAGGTTACAAAGCTCAAAAAGATTGGAAAAGCGTCTCAAAGGGTTTTCAAAAGCTCGCTAAACTGCTGCAAACCCAACCCCATCGCCTAGACGAAGCTTGGCAATTAGGCGAAGCCTGTTTAAACTTTGACAAAAGCCTCGAACCAGAGCAGAGCGAAATTTGGGAAATCTACTCACTGTTAGCCGACATTGCCGAAAAACGCCATGACACACAGCAAGCGAAGCACTATCGCAGCTTAGCCCTACAATCGAAAAGCAAGATAGCAGGTGGTTCTACCGATTTACAACAACATCAACAATTCATTGATGCCATGGTACAAACCATCGCCCAACCCAAGCTCCGCAAACAACTAGACTTGATGCTACAACAGCGAGAGAACAAAGGATGGCGAAAACTGACAGCTGCCAGTCGTCGCATCCTAGAAGGTGAACGCGATTGGAATAAGCTATACGAAGAAGAGTTAGACATGGAAGACGCGATGATAGTGCAAGAAATTCTCCAACGCCTTGAAAAGAAAAATCCAGAGAGTTTAATCCTCACCTCAGACAGCGAATCGCAAACCGATAGCTTCTCATTCCAACAGCACGCGAGCGTTGGGCAACAGCCACAGCTTCGTTTTTGAAGTCATAAAGAATTGTCTTGTAGGGTGGGTAACGTTGTTGCCCACCATTAGGCGTCTCCCAAAAATGGTAGGGGGCCGGTAACGGGTTTTTGTTGCCCACCATTCTCTCCAGAAGAATTTGAATCAATCATCAAAACGCCAACACTATCCATTTTTAAACATACCTTTAATTTCATAGCGAATTGATAATTTAAAACACACACATTTACACAGTAAATTAATATCAATTAACTATTTTAAATCATAGACTTATTCTCTGTGGCACTCTGTAAACGAAGTGAACTCTATGCAAGGCTTCAAGTTGAGGCAAACAAAAAATGGGGTAAAAAAACGTGATAGAACGCCTCATGTCATGATTATCATGATTTACGCTGATCAATATTAGAGTTGTCCGAAAATAAGGCTTTTGTGAAAATTTATTTTCGGACAAGTCGATTAATCATGTTCAACATCAATTTGACTAACTAAGTACTGAAGCATAAATTTTCGTGTATTTTGAAATGGGGCAACCACAAGGGATTGCCCCTACGCAATGCCATGTAGGGGCAATCCCTTGTGGTTGCCCTTTGCGCTAAAATATCTGTT
>QNEL01000139.1 GCA_003645185.1 Candidatus Parabeggiatoa sp. nov. 3 | reverse complement strand
TAGCAAGCATCAAAAGGGGCAACCACAAGGGATTGCCCCTACGGGCAGATTGTAGGGGCAATCCCTTGTGGTTGCCCTGGTTTTCCAATGGTATTGAAACTGGAGCGATCCTGCACTAGTGCAGGAAAGCGGAAATAGAAAGACCACCCATCAAAAGCCATCAAAAGCTCAAGTCAGGTGGTGGTGACTAACATGCTGCACATTTTTGCTAAAACGAGCAGCTTTAAATGGATTTATACTTTCAAAAAATTCTGGAGCCAGATTGGTGACTTCTAATATCAATTGAGAAGAAAGACGATAGCCAATATTTAAGAGTTGATTGAGTAGCGGAACAACCAAGGAAATGAATCCTTGTTCTTTAGCAAGTAATAATATGCCACAAACACCGACAATGGGTATACCTCGTTTTTTGGCAACAACACGTCCTTTACGTTCATCTATTAAAAGAAAATGACATTTTAGCTTTTCTGCAAGCAATATCGCTTCAACTTCCCCTGCATCCAATAACAATTCTAATAGCGATGTATCCTTTGACAAAGGTATCTCTATGACTCGCAACCAGCCATCTGAGAGTGCTGTCTTTAATAAGGCACTCCCCGGTTTATGAGTATCTATTGCTAATTCTTTCAATATCGCTGGCGGAATCAAAACCTCACCATACATTTGATGGAGAAGGTTTAAATGCCCAATTTTTGCTAACGCAATCAATGGCCCAGCATCTGCGACAATTATTGCATTCATCTGCCCGCTTTTAACTCCTCATGAAGTTCCAAAGCGGAATAATCCACAACAGGAATATCGGTTTCCTTTAACAAATCAAGAAAATCATAAATCGTGATATTGGCCAGTGCAGCGGCTTGTGCCAGGCTCAAACAATTTGCCGCAAATAAATTAATGGCTATTGAACGATGAACACCATTTTCGAGTAATGTTTGATTAAAAGGAACCATTAAAAAAGTGGGCCGATCTTGTTTTGTGATTAAGGCAAGCTTTCCTAATTCTGCCTCTTGTATAAAATCATTGAGACGTTGTCTGTCATTAATATTAAAAATATCAAGTGCTTTCATATCATTACCTTACCAATATTAAATAGTGTGGAAACCATACCAATCGTTTTTGAACTATGATTGATGTGATTGATATGATTTTTATCAGGTACATCCTTCGATGAAAAGCATCATAACATCACACCCATCACAGTTCCAAACTTATCATTTAGCGCGGTAAATTCAATTTATCAAACAGTACCCGATTTCTTTCTTTGGCATCTTTTAACAGTTTTTCATAAGAAATCACTTCTATATAAGCCTTCAAGTTTTTATGGTAATAAAAATATCCCAGTTCATCAGGAGACTTTGTGAAGTCTTTTAATTCAAAGAGATTTCTCATTTTCTTTGTGAGACTACAAATGATATAACAGTAAAAAGGCGTATTTTCACGCACTGATATCAGCATACCTTCTTTATCCGTCACATCTTCATTGCGAATTTTGTTGATATACCCATAAACTTGTTCTACCGGATCATCTGAATCTTGTCTCATCGGCCGTTTAAATTCAATGATGACAATGGATGAAAAGGGCCTTGACTCTTCTTCAACAAAGACTAATGGTGAGTTAAACACGATAATATCGGGCCTTTTTTTATCATTCAGAACAATTGGCTCTAAACGATTCAAGGCTTTATCTGAAGCTAAGTATTTATGATATGACAGTCTTTCATCAATAATCCACAGATGATGATCGTCATAAGCAATATCGTCAGAAGTTTGCCCCACTGGAAAAATAAGGCTATGAAGCGATTTCTCTTTACTATATTTGCCATTATCACTTTGTTTTAAATGGCTTTCTAGCAATTTCAAGATGATATCTCTATGCGCGACATATTCAGCTAATTTCGCTTTACTCAATTCATTCTCTTGCTCAAGATATTTGTTGTATTCCGCTTGATATTGAGGTAAATCCTTGATATCTTCTATCTTGGTGGTTAGGAACCGTTTCCCTTTCTCCATTAATTCCAGTTCGAGTTGCACAGAAACTTTATACAGTTCCAAATCCATTGACTGAGGTTTGTCCAATAATTTTAATGGAATGGTGTGTAAACATTCTGCTCGGTGTTTTAAGATATGACGATATCGAGGTGCTTCTTTTTGAACGTAATTTTCAACACGCTGTTTTTTAGTCGCATTGATAGCGTCTAAATAGGTTTTCATCTGTTCCTTGATATGGCTCATGGCCATTTCTATCACTTCTGATTTAGAAACAAATAAGCTTTCTTCATCATCAATATTGAAGTCAGTCCGCTCAGCATTGACATGCTGATCTAAATAGTGACTTTCGATATAGGCTAACAAAATAAACTTTTTTCCACTGGTTTGATCCTCAATTCTATTCCCTAAATCAGGCAGATATTTATCAATTCGTTCTGCCCAAACATCCCTTTGGTAAGCACAAAGATGTACCTGACTTTCATTGATGCTACTTTCATAAAATCGGAGCGTCATGATTTCAAAGGTTTCATTTTTGAGTTGAAAAGAGCCCTTTTCTGTATAAGGACGGATTCTTTCCTGATAGAGTTCATTCAAAATCAGGGTATTGTCATCATTATCTTGTAAGATGATCGAACAGTGATCAAACATGAAATAGATTAAAAAATGCTCAATGATCCGTAACGCTATTTTTTCAAGGCTTTTTGGACATTTTTTCTGATAGGGTTCTTTAAATTGACTGAGTTTGACTATGGTTTTCCGTTCCGTTTTATCAGTCTGATTTTCTTCTAAGTCACTAATACCTTGTTTTGTCAATGAAAATTCAAAACACCGCTGATAAAAAACCTCATTTTGTTGAAATACGCTGTCTATTTGGACATGCTCGAAAACTTTTAACCATAAGAGTCGACCAATCCCTTTTCCACCTCGTTTTGCTTTAAAGGTAGAATCGGATGTTCTGAATGAGTTTAAATTGTTATCATTAAAACCAATTCCATTGTCTTCAATCAGAATGGTTTTGATGGGCGCAAAGTCACTTCCTTTAAGCGATTGTTGGGTGTTATCCCGTTCTATCATGAGGTGAATACGACCCTTCTTGATGCCGGCATCTTCTATCGCGTGTATGGAATTAGTAATCGCTTCAAAAAGAGGCCATAACGCTTTGGAAGGACTTAAATTGGTATTTTTGACACGCCCAGCTAAATCTATTTGCATGTTGTCTGTTTGCATGATGTTATCTCTTATTTTTATTGCGAAACTGTCGATATTTTCGGAACGAAGTAACGGGTGAAGCGAGATCAAACATCAAAGATTTTGCACTTACTCTTTTTCTGAACATAGAAAGTGCTTTGTTTGATATTCTATCTATGCACCTTTTCAAGTTCAAATTCTAACCTTAATAATTCCTTATGATAATCCTTGATCGAAGAAGAAATTAAGCGATTTCTATCAAACTTTTCCCAAGTTTTTAACCCATTTCCAAAAAACGGTAAAACAATATTATGTGCAATAGCCATCACATTTTGAAATTGTTGACTTAAATCAGCACACTCACTGGGAGGTAAACCAATATCACCCGCTTCAAAATAGAGTTCTGTTAGTCTAACTTCTAACTTTTTCATACTATTGACATCGTTATTTTCTTCAACTTCACCTCTTTTATATTCTTCAGTCAAAAAGATAACTTGTTCAACAATATCTTTAGTTGGTAATAAAATATTGTCTAATTTTTCTAAAAAATCTTCCTTTGTTATCTTAAAAGAATCGAATATTGTTGATATTTCCTCATATTCTTCCTTCCACTTCAAAATAACTCCATTGCCGATATCTTCACCTTCTATTTGGGTTGGTGCAAATTTTGATTCTAAATGTCTGTCAATCCATTGACTCTGACAAAGCCAATTGACATGATCTAAATCCTCCAGTGATAAATATAAATACAACCATACAACTTGAGCATTATTACCTTTCCAATGTTGCTTTAGCAAATTATTTCGATAATATTCCCTATTCTTTAACTCCTCCGTTATATTCTTAACCATACTCACTATTTCTGGTTTTGAATATTCCTTATTAACTGATGTTACGCACTCAACTTCTCCAATTCAGAAAAACTGGCTTGTAGAGCTTTAAGATAAAGTTTACTTTTCAAAGCAAAATGATTAGTGTGATGTTTGAGCTTCAGAATCTCAAGTTTGAAAGCGGCATAAATGGATGCAAAAATATGATTACTTTGAGTTTTAAGAGTTCTAGTTGGCGATTTTGACAATGAAGTGTTAGATTTTATAGATTTATGGAAAACCTCAACGTTCCACCGTTTTTGGTAGATTGTTATGATTTGCTCAGAAGTTAGATTGATATCACTACTAACTAGATATAAGATACCCTCACTATCATCTTTGTTTTTAAAGACTTGCTTGGTTAATTGGACTGTAAAATCAAGCCCCTTTAAATACACAAGCTGTGTAGTACCATCTTCTAAAGAAAGCGAATCAATTCTAACAAAATTACCTTGCTTTTTATCTTCTAAAGTTAACGCAACCAAGCGGTTGGACTTCATAGCCATCACAAAATCTTTTTTGATTTTGAGTTTAATATGTTGCATGTTTTCATTACTGGCATACCCGATATCGGTTAATACATATTTATAATTTAATTGATTATTTTGACAAGTGGTCAAAATATGACGCAACAAATCATTTTTAGTCACATTACTTTCACGCTTAATTTTACGAGTCTTAATATCACAATAAAGTATTGGTTTATGAATAATTTCAAAAGCTACGGGGACACTAACGTCTTTAACGTGGTAGAGGGCATTTAATATATTTATACCTTTGATTGTACGACCGTAGCTTGGATCGAAATGCCAATTGACAATTTCATTTTCATCTGTATAAAGTTTTTCTTCAATGGTATCATCAAAAATCAGGACGCCATCATCCATTTCTATCTCACGGACAGTTCGTTTGACTAAACTCCATAAATAGCTTGAGGAAAAATTATATGTTGATAGAAAACGGGTTACTTTATCATGACTCACTTCACCGTCTAATAAACGGGATAAGCCTGTAGCTGTTGTTTCTGAAAATGAGCTAATCAAGTAATCAGTATAAATATCAAGTAAATTATTCATGTTCTTGTCCCAAATGGATGATGCTATATTTTTGATATATTCATTTTACCATTATTTTAGAAGCTCGTGCGTAACATCAGTTATTAAGTAGAATATTAGCAGAATAACGCTTTGCAGCGCCATGACTGACATCCCGAAATGATAAGATTGTGTAATCACTTAGAGCAGACAACTTTTTAGCAAATTGTTTGATGAAATCAACTGACGAAATGTCAATTTTTTGTGTTAGGGGTATATGGAGTTTCCAATGCTTTGCCGTTTTGGTGATGGTATGTTTATTAACTATTTGCCAATAGGCTATATTTTCATCAACTTTATAAACAACCAACATAACTGGCAATGAATGTGATATCCAATAGGATAAATGTTTTAATTCACCTCTAAAAACAATACTGTCATTGTTTTTTTCTTTAAAAAAACTGTCTCCACTTTTGATTTGAAGAGCAATTAACTTTCCAGTGGCTTTTTCGTTCTCAACAACTTCAATATGAGCATCAATTCCATAATCTTCTATGGGTTGCTCACGGAATATAAAACCCAGTCGTTCAAAAATAAATTGTGCGGCAGAAACACCCAGTCTTTCTGTCCGAGATTGTGGTACAACTTTCATATAATCAGGCATTCATTTTATTCCATAAATTTTGCACATTCTGATTCAGATAATTTATTGCTGCTTCTTCGCCTTGTTCTATGGCTATTTCTATAGCTTGTTTAGCCATAAATAAAAGCAAATGTGATTGTTGTTTCATCTGGCGAGATGCCTTTATTTTACCTACAATATTTTTACTTATTTGCTTTTTAGGTAACACAATAGGTATGTTTAATAAATCATCTGTGGAGATAGCAGGATACATGCTGTTGGTTGTGTGCAAATCAATAATCTCACAGATAATTGGCAAACGTAAGTAAATCATTAAAACTTCAGGTTCAATATTAATTGGCTTTAACACAGCAAAACCTGATGAACATACATATTGATTCTGTTCTTCTTCAATTAATGCCGTCAATCGTCGTATTGGACGAACTGTAGATGTAATAACATCACCGGTTTTGACAATCCACTGGGCACGACTTGGTGTGTTTTCAATGTCCACTAATTCACTATTGGCATAGCCTTCTCCACTTATACTGCCAATTTCTATATAGTTGAAAGAATCTATTTCATTTTGCTGAAATTTTCGCTTTTTAAGTGTAGCAACATTACCAATACATTTCCCAGAACAACGCAATATGGAAATCATACTTTGATACTTAGGCTGATAATACTCGGCATCCAACCGCCCGGTTGCCCCAAAACTGGCAGAGAAGTTTTTAATGGCTACTGCTTCTTTAGGGGGTTGCCAATTGTCTAAGCCAAGTGCTTGCAGTAGAAGAGATTCTGCTAGGGTGTAGAGGGTTTTGCTTTTTTCAAGTTTTGCGTATGCCGTTTTAACAAGGTCTTCAATTTTTGCTTGAAATGTAGTTGATGGAACCAAAATTCTGCTGTTTAATACATCATTATCAGAAACAGCAGGATACATTGTGGCAGTATTTTCACGCATTAAATGGGTAATAAAATATTTTGTTTTACAAAATGCAAATACATAATAGGGAGATAGCTTATCTATCCTAAGCACAGTAAAGCCACTTGTACCTACTAATCTCTTACCTTGTCTTATGAAAGCCACAGCATTTCTATTAGGACGCACGGTTGAAATGACAATATCATGATTTTTAAGAATGTAAGTTGCTCTATCTGGTATATTCAGATAATCAGTTTCATTAGTGGCATATCCCAGCCCAGAAAGACTCACATTAGAAATTTCCAAATAATTAAAATTTTTGTTAAGGGACAAATTTTTAATATTAACAAAAGATTCCGAACTTAAAAATTCTCTCATTCGATAATTTGAAGTTATCAATTGAGCATTTTCCAAAAAATGTTTTTGAAAAAATTCACTATCAATTCTGAATGTTTCATTCTCTTTGAATACTTCACTCAAATTGACAACTGAAATTTCCAGCCCATCCAACAAAGCCCGATACTTCACCTCATTAAAGGCGCTATGCAAAAAAAAACTTAAGCCCTCTTTGCTGGCAAATTCAATAAAAGCTTCCGCAATCCCATCAGCCGTTTTCGAGCCATTTTCTAAGTCAGTGCTGAACAAATCATGCTCAACCAATTTATGTCCGTGCTTGTCTACCAATAATTCACCCGTTTCTGCATCACGCGCAAATATTTTATCACCAGAATTATTTTTGCCCTTATGTTGCTGGGTGGCAAAGAAAATCGGGTAATCTTCACAATGTGGACATAATGCGCCCGCTTTGGGATCGTTATTCCATTTTTGCACAAACAACACGCTGGTTTTAGTACCGGTATGCGGTTTAAACGTGTTTGGATGTAAGCCGACTACCGCTAAAATACGACACTGTTTGGCAATAAAATCACGAATATAATAGTCGGAACTGTTATTAAACACGCCTTGCGGCAACACAATCGCCATCCGCCCACCCGGCTTTAAAAAATGTAGGTTGCGCTCAATAAATAAAATATGGCGAGAAATTTTGTCTTGCCAGCCCTTATTTTTAGCCGACTTATTTTTGGATGGCGTTGATGCACGACTCTCCGGTTTTTTCCCCAATTCATATTTGTGAATCAGGCGGGTATCTTTAATATCGCCGGCAAACGGTGGATTCGCCATTAACACATCAAAGCTAAAATCCCGATAGTTTTCGCCTTTTTTATCAAGCCTCAATTTACGCAGCCGCTTAAATCCGTCGTTATATCTATCAACCCATTTCCATTCTCCCGTGGTTTCTTTCCAACGTTCCCAATCAAGGGAATTCAAATGCAAAACATTGGTTTGCCCATCGCCAGCAATTAAGTTGAGACAACGCGCTACGCGCACTGCTTTTTCATCAAAATCAATGGCGAACACTTTTTTTCTGACGTAATCGACATAATGTGAGGGTTTATTTTCAGCGGTGAATAAATGGGTTTCATCTTTGCCCTCTTGCTGTAAAAATTGTCTCCAGACATGGAAAATGCTATGTACTGTAAAGCCAGAAGAACCGGCGGCCGTATCAATCACGGTTTCATCGGGCTTAGGATTGAGCATTTTGACGCACAGATCAATGACATAGCGCGGGGTAAAATATTGGCCCTTTTCGCCTTTTGCGGTTTTATTGATGAGATATTCAAAGGCTTCGTCAATGATATCTAAGTTACTGTTAAATAACTTATATTTTTGTAAATAAGAAATGCAGGTTGGCAAATGGGATACACTGAGTTCAATTTGAGCATCGGGCGGAAAAACACCTTCCCATTTTTCTTGGGCATTTTCAAACAGTTTTTGAATTTTGGCGTACACTTCGGCTTCTGTGTCTACGCCCACGCGAAATTGTAGCGAACGTTGACGTTTTGGGCTATTGGCTGAGGTAAATTCATCATATAATTTGGTAAAAATGAGTTTAAACGATTCTTCAAAGACATCAACGCCGGCATTGGCTAAGACTTCATCTTCCATTTCCTCAATCACATCTTTCAGCGTTTTTTTGCCTTGATTGAGGGCATCTTCTTTAATCAAATCAGCAAGGGTAAAATCTTCTTGCAGCAAGTCTTTGAGCGTTTGATAAGCGTTTGGCATACGGGCAAGCTTGTCAAAATAATTAGGGTCCTTGCGGTGATAGATTTCAATCGGATCAGTGCCATTAGTCCAAATACCAATCGGCGCACCGGTGGCATTGCAATAAGAACGCAATTGTTCTTTGCCATCTTTGCGTTTCGGTTTTTTCAGTTCGACAATGATATAAGGCACAGTGGGACGATCCTTGTCAAAAATAACAATATCGGCTCGTTTGGTTTGGGAACCAAAAGCAATCGGCACTTCAACACCAATACGTTCAGTTGGATAATCGTACTGTTTCATTAAACGCAGCAGAAAAAGTTGCCGAACAATTTCTTCTGGTTTCAACTGAATATGCTTTTGGCGAATAACACATTGGACATAAGGGATTTCTTTTCCCCTCGTTTCTTTGACAAATATGGCTTGTTCTAATGCCTCTATTTCAGGCGGTTCAAATTGTGATAGCCCATGATTGGAATCTTTAAGAATATCAGATAAGTGCATAATGTTTTATGGTTTTTAATGGTTAAATAACTACAAGGATTATTTCTGATTATAACGGATTTTGGGAAGGGCCTTTGAATTGTTAATTGTTAATTGTTAATTATAAATGGTTAATTGTTAATTATAAATGCCTACTAGTAACTTATTGTTTTTTAATGATAAACGCAATAAACCCTCTCTTTTTTAAAAACCATAATTGAAAAGTAATGTATTAACCCCAAATGACTCGTTAAAAAACACTAAAACCATATCTCATGCTTTGAAATAAGCGCCTCCCCAAAATTCGTTATAATCAGGATTATTTGTAAGAAAGGATATATCTTGTAGTTATATTCTGTCAATGTTTGCAAAAACACCTGAGTTTAATATTTTTGGATATTTTAAGTAGGTACGCAAAAGTTTATTAACATTTTGTAGTCCAGCGTTGTGAAGGCTGGTGGGCAGCAAAAACACGTTTCGAGGTTGAAGTTTTTGCGCGCAAAAACTTCAACCTCGAAAGGAGCCCTTTTGAAAATGTTAAAAGATATTATGCGTACCTACTTAGTTTTATCCTTGATAAAACTAACGCAAGAGACGCAAAAGACGCAAAGGCGCAATATTTCTTTTTTCAGCGCGTCTGTTGCAAAAAAGCGCGTTTATTTCTCTTATTTTAGCGAAAGCGAAACCAGTTGCATTTGACATAAAACCCGCATGAAACGAAGTTCAGCGTAGCTAAATAGACGGTCAAAAAAAGCTCTTCGTTTCCACCCTAGGATAAGTCTGATAAGGCAGTACCCATCCAATTTCTCCGTTGAGCCAATTATCCCCGACAATTTCGGACAAGTTGATGAAAGTCAAGCATTCATTTTGATTAAGGTGTTCTACCCAATAAGCTTTTTTACGTTCTGCACTTAATGGCATATTTCGGCCAAGAATAAGTGAAGATAAATAAAGATTTTTTCGGACTGAGACGATTTGTTCAACAGCCGGTTCAAAAACGGCATTAAGCAAGGCTGTAAAATCATTAAGTGTTTGCAAAATAAAGAAAAATTCTTCATCTGGCAACGAGATTAATTTTCTGACATGCCAATTCCACAATTTAGCCAGTAAAGTGATTACGTTTTGATTTAAGTTTGTGATAATCCGTTCACCATTTAATTTTTTCGGCTTCAGGGTATCATTTGAAACTAGGCTTCGATAGTGTGACATCACGATTTTAGGATGCAGCCGTACCGAAGCTTGGTAATATTGAGGTAAAGTCTCCCATGAATGCCCTAGCACACGATGTGTAGACAATTCCGCTTGTACAAGATATGTATATAAGCCAATGGCAAAATGATTTTTCAATATAAATTTTGGCATGTTATCTATCCACCCCATAAGTTATCCCATAGCCGCTGCCACCATGAACGAGTCATAAAATCTGGACTGCGTTCTGATAGAGACAATGCTACAGATGTTTTGATAGTAGCCGTATTTCGAGGCCCAATATGAGAAGTGAGTATGATTTTGTCGCTGTCAGGAAAAGCATTAAAATCAATATAGGCACCTTCTCCAAAAGCCCCTGTTTCTGCTTTTGGGCCGCCATATCCCGGCCGAGTGCTTCCAAAAGGTTCTAATTCTACATCAATTCCTCCACTACGAGAAATATTAATTGCATTTCTGCTGGAAAAGTGTGATGTCTTACTCGAATAACGCTCATTGTCAGTGATAGTCTTAAGTTTTTTCTGGTTTCAACGCCACTGCATTAATTCATTTCCGAAACAATCTGTATCAATGCTTGCAAAAACGCCTGATTTTCTTCAGGTGTACCTACAGTGACTTGTAAGCAATTGTCTAATAGGGGAAGTCTGCCATGGCGGCATTTGATCAAAATGTTCGCTTCAAGCTGAGCATTGGCGACGCGAAATAAAATAAAATTGGCTTCACTTTGCCAAGTCTGTACACCTTTTAACGCGTTAAGTTGTTTAATAAATTAGGATATTCACCTAAACGTGGCATAAAAGTCGTTTCCACAAACGGTGCATAAGCCTCATCAACGATGACAAGACTTGGCGTAGTTTTTATGATGGCTTCTATGTTGTCAATATCAAACACATTGCCTGTGGGATTATTGGGGCAAGCTAAAAATATACTTAGCATTGTCATAAGGTCGCTATTACTTTTAATTTAAAGCTAAAGCTCAAGTCACCTAAAGGTGACTAACCTTTCACTTCCAAAAAAGCGCAAATTATAACGGTGGACAGTATATCAAAGCCAGTTGATGTATTTCAATCGCTTCCAACATGGCGAACATATCTCATTTAAAATCAGCCGCTTGCAAAGGCACACCAAAATATTGCATGCCAGCCACCTGTGCTAAATGCTGGTACATCACAAAACTGGGTTCTGGTACCAGTAATATTCGTTCAACCCCCCTTTTAATCCCTCGCTCAACCTTTCAAAAATCCGTTCATTACCCAAATTCGTTGTACTCTCAATATAATTAAGAAAATACGGCTTGATAGTACATGCCTTTTGCATCTTTGGCATAAGGAATTAAAAAAACGGGGATGGGGCCTCTTTTTGGATGTGCCAATTCGTAAGTATCTTGACAACGTTGAATACCGCTGGCATCTCGAAATTGGAGCCAAAAATTATCACGATAGCCTTTGAAATGAGATGGGCCCGTTATTTCGGCTTGAATCAGTTCTAACTCTGCTGATTCTTCTTCTGACAATGTCATCTTGAAAATGTGGTTGAGATAGGCCGCAAAATCCTCATACGTTAGAACATCATGATATTGTGTGGGATCAAACATTCAAGTGTTCTCCTGTTCAGTTAATTTGGGTTGCCAACACATTTTTACGCAAAAGTTTTTGCGTAAAAAGTAGTCGGCCATTTGTCGATATCTATGATGAGTCATCCGACATTGGGTAGGTTTTTTGAGGGGTTGGAGGCGTATTGGGGGGAGTTTTATAATAATTAGTGTTTGAAGGAAAACTTTTTTCAACACAGAGAACACAGAGTGACACAGAGTTTCACAGAGGATTTTCACCGATATGAGGCAAAGCGTTTTCGTTCAACCACTAATTCACTGAGGTATTAGCGGTTTTGTTGGCTTGAGAATGCAAAATTGTGAGGGGATTGCTGTATTGGCTAGTCTTGCAATGTGGGTGATAAAACTTATAGATTTTTTGGTGGGCAACAAAAACACATTACCCACCCTACAACTACAACGCTGATTTTTTGGTGGGCAACAAAAACACGTTACCCACCCTACAACTACAACGCTGATTTTTTGGTGGGCAACAAAAACACGTTACCCACCCTACAACTACAACGCCTGGCCGTTTTCCGTTTCAGATTCTGCTAATTCTTGATACAGTTGTTCAAAGGCTTCTATAACTGAGGGTTTGAGTGTGGTGCCAATGCGTTCTTGCCAATAGGTGCGAAAAGTGTCAACGGGATCAAAGGGTTGTATTTCTTGGGGAGGGGTGTCGGGTTCAACCGTTTTAGACTGCGTTTCTATCATCAAGGTTTGGGGGCAGATTTTTCGCACTTTTTCAGCTAACCCGATGATGGGGGATTCAAGTTCAACAATCACTTTTAAAAATCCGGGCTGATCTTGATAGGCTTCTAATGTGTTTTCTATTTCACTCTCTTGACAGTTCACCACTGTTAAGGGTTTTTGACAAGATAGCGGTTTAAATTCAACTTGGGCTGGTTTACCGGGTTCAACGGTGATCAGATTAAAGCCTTTTTCTTCCCCAGCTTCGTAAAAATCCAGTTGAATTAAGGAGCCTGAATAGGCCGTGGGTACGATATGAGGTATGTGCTGCGGTTTGTGGATATGCCCTAAAGCTATATACTGGGCTTGAGGGGGTAAGGTTTGTAGCGGTAAACGATAAATGCCTTGTGTGTAATAATCGACTTCTGAATAGGCGCGTTTGGCTTCGGCAACGGTTAAATGCGCCATGATGATATTGACGTTTTCTTCACGAAAACTGTGGGTTAAGTTTTCAAATAAGCTGGCGAGATAGGCTTGATAAGAGTGATGTTGTTCACGTTCATTTTTTGTCCATAAATCGGCTGTTTTTAATAATCGTCTTTCTGAAATAAAGGGCATGGCGGCAACGCATAATGGGCCGTGAGCGGTTTCTATTTCAATTACGCCACCTTGTTCTGCCCTTTTTGGGCGGCCTAGGGCAGAAATGCCGATATGAGAGAGGATTTGAGAGAGGCCTTCAATACGAAAGGCGGAATCATGATTGCCGGCAATGATCACGGCGGGAATCTCCGCTTTTCGCAATTGACAAAAAAAATGATAGGCTACTTTTTCGGCTTCCGCTGGCGGGCTGGGATTGTCAAAAATATCGCCCGCGACTAATACAGCATCCACTTCTAAAATTTTGGCGGCTAATAATAATTCTTCTAATTGATATTCGATTTCAGGTGTCCGATCAACGCCTTTTAATCGTCGGCCTAAATGCCAATCTGCTGTATGAATTAATCGCATGTTGGTTATCAATCTATGTGGGTGAGCTTTAATGATTTAAATAAGATTTGTAGGGTGGGTAAGTGTTTTTGTTGCCTGCCCCTTAATTTAAATAAGGCTTAGATGGTGGGCAACAAAAACACGTTACCCACCCTACATTATAAAACAAACCCTTTTCGATTTAATTCATCTGCTTCAATCATGGCTTTGAGTTTTGATTCAATCGGCTTATCCCAGTATTTTTTGCCCCAAAAAATATACCATTCATTTTGTTGTCCCGGTAGTTGCCCAACATAAAAAAGTGCTGGGTAATGTGGAGACAATAATGGCTTATTTTTCAATGACATGGGGCCTGGTTTAGGGGTGCTGTCCGATGTTATCCATTTAAATAAGCTGATAGGCAAGTCGGAGTCGTCTTGGTGTTCAATTCGACAATACTCAGCTTGTCGGTGTAAGTGATGTTTTCCACGCGACGACTCCGATCTAACTTTGGGCGTTCGGTACTCAAGTAGAGAATCCCTTTGTAAATCAAATCAACCAGTACTGAGCGATTGCTCGGTGTCATAAACAGTCGCCATTGGGGTTGAAGCCGTTGAATATCCTGTAAAAGCTGATACACCTGCTCATTGATTTGGTAAGTGGTAAAGTAGGGATTATTAGGAGTAAAAAGTTCTATTTTACTGTTTTCCCCCACGATATCCTTCTCTACGCGAAAATGAATGTCATCAGAGAGCAATAGGAACGCAGTGCTGTTGTCTGCATTTTCCAACATTTTCCGCTGCCCAAAATAATTTCGCACCTGTTCATGAATCGGGCTACTTGGATTATGGATCGTGCGAAGATAGTATGAGCCCTGTTGATGAGTCGGTAGGCTATATATCAAAATATAGCCAAAATTAACTGCCTTCAAACCTGCGGCACGAAAGTTATGTAACCATTGTTCAAGTTCAACATTGTATTGTTGAAAGGATTGACCAAAGGCTGCACGACTATGAGGAATGGCGAACAATATGTCATCCCTATCGGCTGTGCAAAATACGAGTTTATGGGCCGGATTACCCCGCCACCACCGTGCCAGTTTGGATTCATACGTTTGCACATTGACCAGATCACTGACAATAAACAATTTGCCTTCTTGTGTGAGATGATCTGCACTGTCTTTGATGATCTGTTCCAAAATCTCCTCACCCGTTGCGCCGCCATCCCGAAAGCGTATTTGACGTTTAGGACTGGGTACAAAAGGCGGATTCGCTAATATGGTGTCGAAGCTTTGATCTTTAACGGGTTCGTAAAGGTTGCCTTGAACAAAACTGATGTTACGAACGCCATTGAGTTGTGCATTAAAACGCGCAAATCGTATCGCCCGTGGATTGATATCCACACCTATCACTTCTTTGGCATAGCGGCTGGCCACTAATCCCTGAATCCCACTACCACAACATAGATCGAGTACCCGATTGGCCGGAAATTGGGGCGCGGTGTGGACTAATCCGATGCTGTCTAAACCTATATACATCACCGGTTCCTCATCAAGCTTGTCTTCTGTCTGCATGATGTAGCGATGATCCGTGGCAAAATATAATCCGTCAGCGCAAAACAGATCACATTGAGACTTCCACTCGTCATCTATTTCACAGCGTGAAATACAAACAAATACCCCTAAGGCGGCTAGTGTTAAAAAGAGTTCATCTCCAAAAATCTCGCGCGCTTTGTTTTGTGAGATCGATGATCTTATCAAAAAGAGGCGAATTAAGTCGCCTATCACATTCTGAGGAAGTTGATATCGATCGTAGTAATGGAAATAAGTCGGCTCAATCTGTTGTAGCGACGACACTTTCAATAAGGCACAAATGTTGGTTTCGCTATAATCATAGCGCATTAAACAGTCACGCAAATCCTGGAGGGCATTGTAAGCCAAAAAGCTTTTATCGGCAAACGGTGCCAAGGTTTGAACCGAGCCTAATGGCAAGGTGGAATCCAAAGGCCAGATTTGAGCATAAGTCGGTTTGAGCTTTATACCGTAACGTCTCAGTTGTTCTTCAGCCCAATCTAGCCGTTCTGAAAACTCCGCGTATGTTAAGCGCAGTTTCAAGCGCATGTCTTCCTGCCAATTTTCATCTGGCCCAAGCATGCTCAGCAACAACTTGACATCTTCATAAGTATAAGTTGATGGGGGCTGCTTCTCTGTCAAATCAACCAATATCGATTTGCCCTGCGGATCCAACAACAATAAAACGTTATCAGACAACTGGGAACGTATTGGCACAGGTGCCTCGGGAAACAAGGCACTGGTTTCTTTATAACGTGCGCCTTCAGCCGATAAAGCCTGCAATTCTGTTTCTGACCAAGGACATCCTGTCGTTTCTCCCCAAAACAGGGCCCGATCTAACAATGCCATCATATCAGTCACGGCCGGTGTATTGGGGGGTAAGCCCTGTGGTATTGGGGCATCGATCAATTTATCCAAGTGTTCCTCATAATTTTGGACAGGGATATGACGCTTTGAAACCCAGAAGTTTTCAATCGCCAAATAATCAATATCCGTTTGAAGGAAAGTTTGGATCGCCTCGCTGGGTGTTAACATCTAGCACTTGATTTCTTAGTTACTCCTAACCACTCTTACTCAATTTGAGTAAGAAATTGGTGTTTGAAAAATATTTGCTTGACACTTCTTTTCAATCTATATACCGTTCGACTAGCCATACACTTAAATTGACAAACCTACCTAAAAATGAAAAAAGCTAAAAAGGTCACTAGAATTGCGTATAGCGATGATCTCAATCAAGCGAAATATGAAGCATTAACTGAGATTGCGGGGCGGTGCGGTTCAGTTCGTACAGAAGTTTGGCATAATTATGGCTCAATCAGTGGGCTTGACGCTAAATTCCGGCCAGTTCGTGATGAATGGATAGCGGCCGGACATATCAAGAATCTGCCGCAAAGAATTTGGCGAGCGACGTTATCTGATGTGTTAGGTGACATAAAAGCCAACCGAGAAGCCGCTAAAATAAACGT
>QNEL01000138.1 GCA_003645185.1 Candidatus Parabeggiatoa sp. nov. 3 | reverse complement strand
GCCCTGTTCGGTGCTTAATGGCAGCATACCCATGACTTGTTTTAACCACGCTTGTTTTTTGCTATCAACCTGCATCCCCCCTTCTTGCCATAACGGCCAATTGATGGAAAGTGTTTGACCAAAACGTTGTTGTTGAGCGCGTAATCCTTCACGCCACTGTGCAAAGTTGTCCATAAAGCTATTAGCATAAGCATAATCACTTTGCCCGATATTGCCCATTGCCGCGACGATGGAAGAAAACAGCACGAAAAAATCCAGTTTATCGTTTTTTGTGGCTTCATCCAAATACACGCTGCCCAATATTTTAGGCGCTAACACCGCGGCCATGTTGTCCTGAGTTTTATTCAGGAGCAAGGCATCCCGAATCAGCCCTGCACTGTGAATAATCCCGTTGATTTGACCAAAGTGCGCTTTGGTTTGTGCAATCATCGATTCAACATCGTCGCGCTTGCTCACATCAGCTTGGATATAAAGCACTTCGGCACCTAAGGCCTTGATCGCTTGAATCTTGGCGGCTTGTTGTTCATTTAAAGTCGCTGAACGACCGGTAAGAACCAGTTTGGCTTCTTTAACCTGCTTAGCCAGATATTCGGCAAAGATGAGGCCTAAACCTCCAGCACCGCCAGTCACTAAATACACGCCCTGTTCTTTCAAGCGGGTCGTCGGTGCGGTTTCCTGTACAGGTTCCCATGCTTTCCAGCGTTTTACCCACCGTTGGGTGTGAGCATAGCGAATCTCAACACTGTCCGTTGTTTCCATTTCGGTCAAGACGCTATCGACTAGCTCTGATAAACTAGACAAGGCAACCGTTTTGTAGAGGAACTTGGAATTTTCCAGTCGAATCGTTTTAGCAAACCCACTGAAGGCAGCATACTGCGGTTGGGGTGCATTATCTGGTTCTAAATAGAGGTATAACAGTTGGATAGGGGCTTTGAGCGGCTGTGCTAATAAGGCCTGACTGAGGTGAAAGACAGAATAGAGGCTTAAGTCAATTTGATTCGCCAACAGCGTCGAATCGGTGACGAAATGGGCTTGTGACCAAAAATGAATGATATGGCTGGGGAACTGATGCTGTTGTGCCAAACTGGCCAGCAATTGACGATAATCTGAGGCTTGTGCAGGATTAATGGCATAGACTTGATTACCCAATGCTTGATAACGTTCACCCGGTTTAACCCAAATCACCTCACATCCCAAACGGGCTTGCAAAGCCTGATATCGCGTTTCATCACGCTCAAACAGCAATACTTGAGAAATGCTCTGCGCTTGAGTTTGGATTGGGCTGATTTGGGGTTCCCACACGCTTTGGTAGTACATCGTGGTTTCGACGGTTCGTGGAACGCGAACTGAAAAATCCTTTAACTTGACCAGCACTTGCCCCCTGTCATCGACAAACCAGAGGTGAAATTTTTTAACGTTCAAATCACGGGATTCTGGTGTCAAGGTGACATAAGCATAACATTGCTCTGGTAAGGGTTTTATCAAGCTGACCTCTGCCAAGGCAAAAGGCAAAGGGGTACCCGATGTACTCGATCCCATTAATCCGATGACTGTCTGTAAGGCCCCATCCATTAAAGCGGGATGTAGCACAAAATCGTTAAAACCGCTTTGAAGCGAGGCAGGTAAGACTAAGCTCGATAAGGCTTCCGTGTCATTACGGTACAGCGTTTGAATGCTCTGGAAACCCGGCCCGTATGACAGGCCGACCGCTTGAAAAAGACGGTAGCATTTTGCCTGAACCCAGCTTTCAGTACAGCGTTTTTGAATCGCTTCCAGATCAAGGGTTTCAGCGTTTGGGGTGGTTTGATTTTGATAAATCAACTGGCCTTGAACATGGACCTGTCGTTCTTGAGCATCATCAAAGGTACTGACCTCAAATTCAACAAGCTGCGAGGCTTCGGTGGGATAAAAGCTGATGTGAACCCGTTGCGGCGTGTCTGATACCGTTATGGGTTGTACCCACACGATATCCTTGAGCGTCTGCACAGCCCTTTCACCTGCCATTCCGCCAGCAACCCAAGCCATTTCAAGGTAGGCCACGCCAGGGAAAGTCTTTTGTTGCCCAACAACATGATCGGCCAAAAAAAATTCATCCCCTCTCAAGGAGGTGGTATAGCGTTGTTCTTGAAGGGTTGAGGTGTTGCTCTCTAAAAACGGGTGGAGTTGGGGGCCGACAGTAACCGGGTTTGGCAGTCGTGTTGTGCTTTCCGGTAACCAATACCTTTCCCGCGCAAAAGGATAGGTGGGTAAAGTAATACGTTGCGGTTTGTGGTGGGGATATAATAATGTCCAGTCGATTTCTACGCCAGAAACCCACAGTTGTGCTAATTTACTGAGTTTTTGATCCTGAATAATGATTTTGAGAAAGGCTTCACCTTCTCTGCCGTCCAGCAAGGGTTCTGCTTGTTCAGCCTTGACATGGCCACGGTAAAACAGCTCGATATCGGTTTGGCCTTGAGCGTATTGCGTTAATTTGTCTTTAACTTCATCAAGGCTTGAGACGACCATTGCCAACCGTTCTTCCATGGCTTCGCGCCCTAGCTGTAAGGTATAAGCCATGTTGCCAAGGGACTGGGCGCTTGTGTGATTTGCCGCACTGAAGGCCGTTTCCCCCGATGTTTGAGCAGGTTTAGAATACCGTTCACACACATATTGTGTCACTGCGGCTATAGAAGAGTGTTCAGAAAATAAGGCTGTGGTGAGATCAAGTTGATAGTGTTCATTGATTCGACGAGTTAATGCCGTCAAACCCACAGCATCTAAACCATATTCAAACAGTTCTTCCTCTAAGCCAATATCGGTCTCACGGACTTGGAGAAGCTCACTCACCCAAGTTAATAAGTGTTGTTGGAGGATCAAGCGTCGATTTTCCGGCTTTTCTATAGCGTCTCCCGTTCCCGTTTTGGAAGCCACAGCACCCTCTAAAAAATAAATGAGCTTCTGAGCATACGCTTGCAGCCTATCTGGATTTTTCGCTGACAAAACAATGATTTGTGGTGTATATTCACACTCTGCACTCTCTGTTTTTGAAGCATTATATTCTTCTAAAATGATATGGGCATTCGCACCGCCCGCCCCAAACGAATTGATGCCTACTCGTCTCGGATATTCTTTAAGCAGCCCATTTTCTGTTATTTGAGGCCGTTGCCAATAGGCCAACTTTTGCTGCACCACAAAGGGTGTTTTCTTAAAGTCAATATGAGGATTGGGAGGCGAAGAATGAATAGAAGGCACTAAGGTTTGGTGTTTCAATTGCAGTAAGACTTTGGTCAAACCTGCGACACCAGAGCCCGCAATTAAATGACCTATATTTGATTTAATTGAACCAATCGCACAAAACTGAAGAGCATCAGTATATTGTGCAAAGGCTTCTGTAATACCTTCAATTTCAATGGGATCACCTGTTTTTGTGCCAGTACCATGGGTTTCAAGATAACTGATAGTACGGGGATTAATCTGGGCTTTTTTCAGTGCCGTCGTAATAAGTTTTGACTGCAATTTGGGGTTAGGAACCGTATAACCGTTAGTTTTCCCATCTGCATTAATGGCAGTAGCTTTGATAATGGCATAAATATGATCTCCATCTGCTACTGCTTGTGAGAGAGGTTTTAATAAAACCGTTGCTACCCCTTCAGCATCGACAAAGCCACCTTTTCCCTCTCCAAAAGGATGACAATCTTTGCCTATCAATAACATATTCTTTTGACAATATTGGATTATTCTGTTGGGATGCAAGGTAAGATTGACACCGCCCACAATAGCCGTTTTACATTCGTCACGGTGAAGACTCTGAACCGCTAAGTGAATTGCCGTTAAAGAAGAGGAACACGCTGTATCAACGGATAAACTGGGCCCGTTAAAATCACAGAAATAAGAAACTCGGTTAGCAATATCATAGTTATCCGTATCAGGACAGTGTATCTTGCCGTTTAAAGAGGCTTCCATTGCCAACCAGCTATAGGTATTGGTTGTCACACCGATAAAAACCCCAGTCTTTCTGGATAAACTCGCCCGTGTATAGCCGGCATCTTCGAGAGTGGCCCACGCGCTTTCCAACACAATACGTTGTTGGGGATCCATTAATTCCGCTTGTCGCGGTGAAATATTGAAAAATAACGGATCAAATTTATCATAATCCTCAAGAAACCCGCCCCATTTGGTATAACTTTTATTGGGATCATTGCCCGTTTTATCATAATATAATCTATAATCCCATCGTTCAGGAGGCTCTTCTTTGGTGCAGCTTTCTCCCTTTATCAAATGTGCCCATAATTGATCGACATCACTTGACATCGGAAAACGTCCACTTAATCCTATGATGGCAATGTCTTTATGCTGATTTTCAAGAGGTGGGTGGCTGATTGCTTTTTTAGCAACCGTCTTTTTATCGGCCGGGATTGGTTTTGGAGAAGTGGGGAAAAGGGGTTTCGGGACGATTTTTTCAGGTGTTTTGTGAGCAGCTTTCTGATTGAGTCCAAATTGTTTGGCTAATTCTTGAGGAAAAGATTGAATAAAATATTTTGTTAATTGTTCTATCGTTGAATAGTCAGACAGCAATGTTGTGGATAAATCGCCAAATACATTTTCTAAGTGATCTAAAATCTCTATATTGGCTAAAGAATCAATACCATATTCTGATATCAAATCAACTTTATTTTCTATATCGTTTGGTTGGCAATCTAATTTTTTAGCAACAATTTCTTTCAAATATTGAGTTGTTTTTTTTAATAACCGGCAGCTGTCTTCCTCTGAAAGGAAGACTTCATCAGCACAGGGGGTGATTTGATTTTGATGATCAGAGCTATTGGAAACATTATCATCATTTAATTTTGAATGTGTCATCTTATGCTGCTCTTCATGGGTTAGAATAGTTTGTTGAGAGGGTTTTTGAACAGGGGGCACTAACTCTTCTAGTTGTGTAGAAGAAGCGGGGGGAGAGATAAGAGGTTGGCTTTCAGTGTGAGGGGGAGGAGACAAAACAGATTGATTCGCTTGATGGTCGATTGGCTTGGGTAACGTGGTTTGTGACGCTTCTTCACCAGGTGGCCGATTGTTTTTTAAGGCCTCTAATGGCGACTTGGTGACCGATTTTTGGGATGACAATTCATTTTCTGTCGTCAACCAAAAAGCCTTTCTATCAAAACCATACGTGGGTAAGGAAACTTTGTTAAAACTGCCTTCTGGAAAAAGGCAATCTGTTTTGAGATCAATACCCTGTAACCATAAACCCAGTAGGGTTTTCTTAAATGTCTCTGTTTGGTTATCAGTGATAGCAATCTGATTTAGCGGTTCGGAAACAATTTGTTCTGGAGATAGCCCGAAATCTAAATAAGCCCTGTTTTCGCTCATCACAGGGTAGGGCTCTTCCAGAGTCATCGCGCTTTTGAACCATTCAGTTACCTCATGAGGGCCCTTGAACGGCAGTGTTTGCGTTTTGATGAAGGGGTTTTGTTGACTGATATCAAGCTTAGCTTGTCGATCATTCAGTCGCGCAGCGATGGTTGTCCAATCGGGTTGAGGTTTGAGAAACAGTTCAACAACTTCCTCTTTCAGCATCACGCCCTTTATGATCAAGTCTAATAAGGCTTGAAATTTTGGATCGGTTATCCGCTGTGAGCGGGTTAAATCCCATTTTTTATCCAATTGGCGAAGTGTACTTTTAATGATCAGCGTTAAAAGTATTTTCTCTTTTTGAGAGGCATCAGGCTCACTGTGCAGTAATGCTTCATCGGTAAGCCGCGCATCTAGCGTTTTTCCCGTCTGTTGACGCAGTATCCGATCCCATTCTTCTAAGTATTTTTTAAAGGTAAATTGGTTATCCTTTAATAAAAGGGCCCTTTCCACAAAATGATGTAGTGAGGCGGTGGCGATGTTCAAGTTATCAACGAGATTATGCAGCGTGTCTTCATCAAAATGAACGGGCCGGATCGTCTGTTGGCTCACCGGATCATAAATGGGGATTTGAGGTGCGGCTAATTCAAGTTGTTGCACATCTTTTTGCGTACTGAGTACCGATAAAGCGTCTTCTAGTTTTATCATGCCGCTGAGGGTGAGACTCAGCCAATGTCCCGATTGTTGACCCATTATCAGTCGCGGTGTGAAACCTAATGTTATCAAGGTGGATAGATAGGCATAGTTCACCATAAACGAATACAGGGGGGGCATCAACCAGTCTGAACGGTAAAAGCCTTCTTTTATCACGCGAGGAATATCTTCTAGGCTAGATAAACAGTCATGCACGTTTTCCAGATGCTGTTTAAATAGCGGTTCTTGATCTAAAAGCGGTTGCACTTCGGCACTGTTTTGCCAAGCTAAGTCGCCCACTCGTAAACACCACGCTTCATCATTCTGCGTCTTGGAAAATGAAGGCGCTTCTTTTTCTATTAAGGCTTTTAAGGCGGCTTTATTCTCGACATAACCACCATAACGATAAGGGAAAGAGCCTCTTGTTGTCATTACTGTCGCGCTGATGTCGCGTAAGCGATATTCAGAAAACGCTTTGCTGTTTACAAACGCTTTCCACTGTTCAAGTGTTTTGTTTAAGGCATTGGAAGATTTGGCAGAGAGGAGAAATAGATAAGGCGACGTGTCTTCAAAACCTGACAGGTTTTTAAAACCTGTCAGGTTTGGCGTCAACGATTCTAATACGAGATGAGCATTAGCACCACCAAATCCAAAGGAACTGATACCTGCACGGTGGGGTAATTCGGCCTGTCGATTGGGCCAATCATGTAAATCGGTGGCAACGAGAAAGGGGGATTCGTCAAAGTTGATGACGGGATTTAAGGTATTGAGATTTAAGGTAGGGGGGATTTGTTGATGGCGCATCATCAATAGCACTTTGATGATTCCTGCCATACCGGCAGCGGCTTCTAAATGGCCTATATTCGTTTTAACGGAGCCTATCGAACAAAAATGGCGTTCAGCTGTGTATTCCCGAAAAGCCCGCGTTAAGGCTTCGACTTCAATCGGATCCCCTAACGACGTACCTGTGCCATGTGCTTCCACATAAGTCACGGTATCTGGGCTAATGCCCGCATCTTGGTAGGCTGCCAAAATCACATCCCGTTGTGCTTCGACACGGGGGGCCGTTATGGAAGGGGTTTGTCCGCCATGATTAACCGCACTCCCTTTGATCACACCATAAATTTGATTGCCAGCGCGTTGGGCCGCCTTTACTGGTTGTAATAAGAGTACACCGACACCTTCACCGGGCACATAACCATTCGCGTCTTTATCAAACGTCTTGCATTGTCCATCTGGACTCAGCATCCGTGATTTGGAAAAGGAGATATATTTCCAGGGCCGAAAATCTAAACTGACTCCCGCGACAATCGCATAATCGCTTTCACCTGAAAGCAGTGCCGCTTTGGCATGGTGCAATGCAACCAACGAAGACGCACAGGCCGCATCAATGGAAAGAGACGCACCTTGAAACCCAAAGGTGTATGAAATGCGGTTCGCTAAAATACAATCATACACGCCTAAGGCGGCGTAACTATCCGTGACAACGTCAGGCGAACAAGCATCGACAAAAAAATCACGCGCCATTACCCCAACATAAACTGAGGTCTTTTTCTCTTGAAGCGTTTTGAGGGCAACACCCGAATCTTCCAGACAATGCCAAGTTTCTTCCAGCAGTAAACGTTGCTGCGGATCCATATTTTTGGCTTCGCGTGGAGAAATCGAAAAAAAGCGATGATCAAATTGATCAATATTGTCCAATAAACCACACCATTTACTGATGCTTTTATTCGGCTCATCAATCAATGGGGAATAATATTGGTCAATATCCCAGCGTTCGGGGGGAATTTCTCGAATAGAATTAACCCCTTGCACTAAGTTCTGCCAAAATTCATGGTAATGGTTCGCGTCAGGAAAACGACACGCCATGCCAATAATCGCTAAATCTTCGCTACCCTTCATCAGTTATCAGTTATCAGTTGTCAGTTGTCAACAGCTACCTATCAAATCATTAAACTAAAAATCAATCACTTACAACATTTTTTGGCGTTTGAAGTTGCTCTACCGAAAAAATAGAAAGCGCATTGTAAATCATCAAAATAGATAACGCAAGAGTACAGCGGATTAACGGTATAAACGGATTTAGTTATATTGGTAGTACCACACGTCGTAAATCTATCGGATAATGATTATAGCTAACTCATTGATTGTTATTGATATAAATAATCGGATGAATTAACGGCGCGTGGTAGTAGCCTTGAGTTAATCCGTTTATACCGTTAATCCGCTGTACTATGTTTGGTATGTATTTTGCTATTACTATTATTAATAAACGGCAACCCGCCGAGATTTACCAAACCTTGGCGGTTTTTTAACGATTCAAATAATTCGTCTAGGAAAAGATAACATGTTACAGACTACTACTGATAATGTGAGTTTTGCGACAGGGTTCAAATTCACTCACAATATTCAACAAGAAACCAAGCCCTTTGTGCTGCCTGAAGCGAAACAAATTGATGTACACCTTACAAGCGCACCATACCAACGCACATCGAAAGGCATGACAGCCGCCTCTCTCGGAAATCAGGCCTTTAAAAAAGCGTATAACCTCAAATATGCTTATGTTTGTGGCGCGATGTCTAGCGGTATTACCTCAAAAGAACTCGTTATAAAAATGGGCAAAGCGGGTTTAATGGGGTATTTTGGTACCAATGGTGTTCAACTACCTGATATTGAACAAACCATTTGTGTTATCCAAAAAGCACTCAAACAGGGCCAAGCTTATGGCATGAATTTATTATGCGATTTCACTAACCCTCAATTGGAAGAAGACACCATTGATTTGTTTTTGAAATACGGTGTCAAAAATATTGAAGCAGCGGGTTTCCTGCAAATCACGCCAGCTTTGGTTAGATATCGTTTAAAAGGATTAAAGCGAGAGACGAATGGCAAAATAACGGCCACAAATAAAATAATGGTTAGAGTCTCTCGGCCCGAAGTCGCGCAAGCTTTTTTAAGTCCAGCCCCTGAAGAGATTGTGAACATGCTTTTGGAAAAACAACAGATTTCCCGCGAAGCGGCGATTTTGGCAAAAGAAATGCCAATGGCCGATGATTTATGTGTGCAAGCGGATTCTGGCGGGCCGACGAGTCAGGGCATTATGCCCGTTTTATTGCCCACGATGATCAAACTGCGCGATGACATGATGGCAAAATATCGCTACGCCAACACAGTGAGAGTCGGCGCGATGGGTGGCATTGGTACACCAGAAGCCGCATCTGCGGCGTTTATTTTAAACGCCGATTTCATTATGACGCATTCAATTAATCAATGTACCGTTGAAGCCGGTACCAGTGACACAGTCAAGGATTTATTACAACAAGTGAATGTGCAAGATACTGGGTATGCACCCGCCGGCGATGCGTTTGGATTCGGCGCGAAAATGCAAGTCGTGCAAAAAGGCCTGCTTTTTGCCGCCAGAGCCAATAAATTGTATGAGCTTTACCATCATTACAATAGTTTGGATGACATTGACGACAAAACCAAAAGGCAAATCGAAGAAGACTATTTCAAACGTCCATTTGAAGAGGTTTATGCTCAAATCAAGGCAGAGTATGCTCAAAACAATCCACAAGAGATTGAAAAAGCGGAACATTATCCGAAATATAAAATGGCCTTGATTTTTAGAAGGTATTTTACGCATACCATGCGTTTAGCATTAGACGGCAATATCAAGCAAAAAGTCGATTATCAAATCCACTGTGGCCCCGCAATGGGCGCATTTAATCAATGGGTAAAAGGCACAGCCCTAGAAAATTGGCGAAATCGACATGTTGATGAAATCGCCGAAAAACTGATGCAGGAAACAGCAGCATTATTAAATCAGCGTTTTCATGAATTGACTATGTAGGGGCAATCCCTTGTGGTTGCCCATTTGATATTGAGGACTACAAAAGCAAATCGATCAAAAAAATTTTAAAAAGCTAAGGCACCGTAGGGGTTGAATGTGAATAGCCCCAGGTGCAACCTGGGGTTGCCAAAAAATTCAGCACAACCCCGTAGGGGTTGAATGTGAATAGCCCCAGGTGCAACCTGGGGTTGCCAAAAAATTCTGGGGCAAACACGCAGGTTTGCCCCTACAAGTGATCTACTTTACGCAACCGAAAAATGCTAGAACTAGGGCGATTAAACAATCCTTGTAGTTATATCTTCCACCCAACGAGTATTCCGTTCCCTTTCCAATATTTCACAACGGGCCCGCATCAATACGGCAGTCGCATAAAACAATTTAAACGCCAGCGCCATGAGCAACAAAGGAATGAGCATAGAAAGATGAATCGTAGGGGCCTCAAATTTCGTAATCATTTGAGTCACCGTCGAACCTTGATGCAGCGTATTCCACCATTCCACCGAATAATGAATGATAGGAATATTCACAACGCCCACTAAGGCTAACACGCCACTGGCACGCGCCGCTGTGCGTTTATCTTCAATAGCCGAATTGAGCGCAATCACGCCTAAATACAAAAACAGCAAAATGAGTTCAGAAGTCAAACGCGCATCCCATACCCACCAAGTGCCCCACATCGGTTTTCCCCATAACGAACCTGTGGCTAAAGCTAAAAAAGTAAATGACGCGCCAATGGGAGCCGAACTAGCCGCTATCATTTCCGCCAATTTGATACGCCAAACCAATCCAATGCCCGCCGCTGTTGCCATAACCATATAAACAAACATAGACATCCACGCCGCCGGCACATGTACATACATGATCCGAACACTGTCTTTTTGTTGATAATCCGGCGGCGAAAAAAACAAACTGTAATACAATCCAACTAACATCAAAACAAAACAAGTCCAACCAAACCAAGGGATTAAACGCCCAGAGAGGGTGTAAAAATATTTAGGAGATGACAGTTTTTGAAAAAATGCCCACATAATCAGTTACCCGTTATCAGTTATCAGTTATCAGTTATATACTGCACACGGTTATAAAATTTTATGTATTTCACGCAAAAGTTTTTGCGCGCAAAAACTGTATTTCACGCAAATGTTTCGCTCCGCGAAACTTTTGCGTGAAATGTGAAATGGTGGGTAACGGGTTTTTGTTGCCCACCATTTATCTTAAAAAAAGTTTTTCAGGCAAAAGTTTGTCACCGCGTTGAGTATACTCAATGCCATTTGATTAAAAAATCTTCGCCCATTTCGAATGGCCGCGAATAGCGAATAGCAAATAGGAAAATTGGGTTATTTAAATATTAGGAAGGATAGCAAAGAGGTTGCGCGTGGGATAGATCACATCCAATGGGTGGTATACTTAGCACCGTCATAAATTGCGCTTTTTCGCCCCAACGCTAAAAGTTTAAAACGCACAACCCCGAAGGGGTTGAATATGAATAGCCCCAGGTGGCAACCTGGGGTTGCCAAGTATAGAGACGCGAAACATCGCGTCTCTACGTCATCGATCCAACATCACATTAGCCATGATTCAAAGCCCTTGTTGCGGCAAGCTTGAATCATGAAAAAGCACGGTTATTTTTGCATGCCATTATAATACTCAATGACTTGTTCCCACTGTTCGTCAGACAACACTTCACGCATATTGTCCCGACAATCCGTCTTGAATTCTGCCAGTTCTTTCCGCTTCTCTAGCAATCCATCAAGTTGGGCCATCATATCTGCTTTAGAGGCCCCCTCAAGAGAGGCTTGATGAAGCGCGTCTTCCCCCTGAGTAATCGCCTTAACCAGTTGTTGAGCAAGGGGTTTGTGTTCTTTTCCCCAGGCCTTTAAAGCCGCTTGCTGTTCTTCGGACAAATTCAACTTCTCTCCATATTCGAGCATGACAAGCATAAAATTGGGTAGCGGATGAGCGTGTTTCACCGCAGCCATATTCACAGCTTGTGCCGAACTGTTGGCGAGCATTAAAACTAATACACCACAAGACAATAATGTCTTTTTCATAGCGATTTTCCTTTGAATGTGAATTAAAAAAGTGACAACGAGGGTATTTTACAGTAATAAACAAATTGAGTACAACGGATTAACGGAAAAAACGGATTACATTGATTTGAATGGTGGGCTTTAAAAACCCGTTACCGGCCCCCTACATGGATTAATTGGTGGGCAACCCCGTTACCCACCCGACAAAACACACCATTTTTTGGATATTCCTAACTTAAACTAATCCGCAAAGCGGAGGCCGTTGCAAAGGGGGCCAATGTCAATGATAACATCAATAAGGCCCCCAAAAAATACAGTTGCCCTGCTACCCCAAAACCTCTAGCGGCCTCATTAACCGCACCGGCCGCAAAAATTAACACTGGAATATATAAGGGCAATACCAATAACGATAATAACACACCACCGCGTCGCAACCCCACCGTTAACCCTACCCCTATCGCCCCCACTAAACTGAGAATCGGTGTCCCCAAAGCTAAAGTGCCTATTAAGGTAATCATCGCTTGCTCAGGTAAAAACAGCAATACCCCTAACAACGGCGCTAACAAAATCAGCGGCAAACCCGTGATTAACCAATGTGCAAAAACTTTTGCCAACACCAATAAGGGTAAAAAATGAGGCGACAAAGCCATTTGTTCTAAGGTGCCATCCTCAAAATCAGAACGAAATAGGCTATCAAGTGATAACATCGCAGCCAATAAAGCGGCAACCCAAATCACACCCGGCGCAATGCCTTGTAAATGTTTTGATTCAGGCGAAATGCCTAGCGGAAACAAACTCACCACAATCACAAAGAATAACAAAGGGTTAGCTAATTCAGAACGATGACGATAAGCCAAAGTCAGATCGCGTTTTAATAATAAATAAAAAGTGGAAAAATCAGAGGCCATAATACTCGTGTTGTTTTTAACCTATCCCAAAAAACGCGCTATAGTAACTTGAGTAGCAATTTTATGAAAGATTGTATTAGCATTCCAATAGATCAATGTAGGGTGGGTAGCGTCTTTTTGCAGCCCACCATTTAAGATCAATGTCGGGTGGGTAACGTGTTTTTGTTGCCCACCATTTAATTTAAGATCAATGTAGGTGGGGTAGCAAAAAAAGTTTTGCGCGCAAAACTTTTGGCGCGAAACGTGTTTTTAAAGCCCACCATTTAAATTAAAAAGAGAATATTTTATGCCCTTAAAAAAATATTACGCACCATTAATCATATTAAGCTGTTTTATCCCCATTGTTGCAGCCGCAACTTATGATTGTTGCCTACAACATGGCGACACTCAAGGAATTAGTCCCCCCCCTTGAAGATCAAAAATTTGCTATGGGTTATGGCATGTGCGGAATTTGTGTGGAAATGGAAAACAAAATTTGGCAATATGAAAAAACGAAATAACAATTTTCACATCCTGACAATCTATCAATTTTTTTTCATATCAATGATCGTCGATCCGATTATTGTTCTCTATGCGCTAGATCAAGGACTGACACCATCGCACATTTTTTTGATTTTTTCCCTAGAAACGTTGTTTCTGGTTTTACTTGAAATACCAACAGGAATTGTTTCCGATGTTAACGGTCACAAATATAGCATTTTACTTGCTACATTATTTTTTTGCCTCAGCCAACTCACTTTGATTTTTTTTCCTGTTTTTAGCGGTTTTGTTTTCTATGCTTTGTTCACCGCTTTTTTTAAGTCATTTTTATCTGGGGCGGATAATGCTTACATTTTCATAGCACTAAAAATGCAAAATCGGGAAAAAGAATTTTCAATGATTCGTGGTAAGCTTAGCGCCATAAATCTTTACTTAACGGCTATTGTTACATTTTTTGTGGGTTTTATATACGTTTGGAATCCAAAAGCACCTTTTTGGCTAGGGCTAACGTCTGGCGTTATCAGTTTTTTTATACTGACTCAATTAGACAACTTGAAAGAAAATGAAGATAACCATAAACCAAAAAAAGAGGTTGATCAGGCCAGCTCGCACATTCCTATAATATTCCATCAGTACAGTCATAATTTGAAAATAGCGATTAATGAAATAAAAGAAAAAAAATCCATCCAAGATGTGTTTATCTATTCCTCTTTTATAAGTTTTTTTCTAGTAGGCTTATTGGGAACTTACCAAATTTATTTAGAAGATATTTCCGTACCCTCTCAATATTTTGGAATCATTTACTGCATTTTATATTTATTCTCGGCTATTGCTAGCCAAAAAGCCAGTGTTATTAAAAACGCCATAGGAACATCCTTATTACTGTGGTTGTTTCCCGTGTTGATTATGTTCACGGCTGCACTCATGGCCACAAGCCATGTTGCCTTCATTGTTGCATTATTATTACCACGGCTTGTCATTGGTGTTTATCCCATATTGATTTCAGATTTGCTTAATCAAGTGATTACAAGTAGTCGAGCCACTATCCTTTCTATTCGTAGTCTTATAATGCGGATTTTTCAGATTGCTATGCTCCCACTAATTGGCTATGGGATTGAGCTATTTTCCCTATCAACAACTCTTTGGATTATGACAAGTTTCATAATTTTGTTCTCTCTTTTTAGTCAATTCTCAAAGAGCTTCCTAAGAGATTTTCGTTCGAGATAAAATCGCGGGATAGGGCAGAAAACTTCACACAAGGGCAAGCTTCTGTCTTGCCCCCTACAAGAACCGATTGTATGTAGAGGCAATCCATCGTGGTTGCCCTGATCTCATTTCATTCAGAAGAATCAATCCCATTCAACTACCCCACTTTTCTATTTTGCCTAGAAATCACTTTTCACTTAATATTACCAACTTTGCAAAAATAACCCCTTTCAAATGTGCAAAATCAACGACACGACGCTTTTGTTGACTTGAATCGGCATCAAACAACCAACTGTTGATAAGCCCTAAAGCCCCTTTTATCAAAAATTTAGTTTGTGGCTTTGATCCCGCCTCATGCTGAGGGCCCATATACATGCCACCAGAAAAACAAGTATCCAAAAACGTCACAATACGTTGAGTGGGTAACGCATTGACGAGCTTAACTAAATCATCATCTACCACCACTTCCTTTTTAGCCGGCCATTCGATATCTATCACATCCACAGTAACCAAAACATCGTCATACTGATCTGCTTCATCTCCATTATCATCCTCAATAAAGGAACCATGCCCTGAAAAGAAAATAATCACCAAATCATCTCGTTTTACCCAGCGTTTTAAATCTCTCAAAGCTTGTTCAAATTCGGCGCGATAAACATTTGCAAGAAGACAAACTTGATTATCAGGCACTCGAAAACGAGTTTGCATAGCCTGTTTAAATTGTCTCGCATCTTGATTCGCCTTTTTTAATTTGCCTGTTTCAGCCCCTGCCGCCAAAATAAAGGTTTTTGGTTTTTTTCTGTGATTGAAGTGTGCCGATATCCGTCTCCAACAAGCGCGTCGCGTAGACGCTCTTTGAGCGGTATGAACACCTGAACTTTCAATTTTATTTTTAGAAACAGGGGCTTGACTGCTTTGAAGAGGAACCGGCGTGGTTTGAAGAGGAACAGGCGCGGTTTCAACAATAACCGGATCATTCTGACAGGCCGTCTGTGTGATCATCAAGATCAGTATGAAATAGTGGTTAATGAATGGTTTAAACATCATATCTTGATTCAGCAATGTGAAAATGAATTTATCAATTTGCCCTAACATTTTGATCGGGTTTGTCGTCAATACTTATCAATACACAAATCCTTATACTGATTATCACGCTTTCTATGAATAGCCATAATATAAATCAGGATATTGTGTGTATTAATCAAAAATAGCTAAACAGCAGCAAAATCCATTTTTTTTCAATTCAGCCTTACATGATTCATCTATAGCACGTCTATCACAGTAAATGCTCATGTCAAATGAGCTCATCATTAAGCATCATCATTTAAGTGGGCTGTTTGTCTTATAGTTAAATAGCTGATAACAAATATCTAAAGCTAATTTCTAAAAGTTGTTATTCTACCACTTAAAGTTGATAATCAACTTCAAGGCGAAAATCAATGGTAAAACACACACACAATAAAAGGATTTTTTGCACCTTATTTATCTTATGCTGCTTGTTTTCTGCTACTCTCATGGCTAATGAGGCTGCCTCCCAAGAGAAAAAGGATTTAACGACGACATTAAAAGAATTCATTTCGCCAGGCAGTGGCTAGTTGTATTGCAAAAGGGCGAGAACAAAGGTTCGCCCCTACAGAGCAATGTAGGGGCGAACCTACGTGTTCGCCCAAGCGTCTTTAGCGTTTATTTTCTTTCGATATCGAAAATGGGTATATTAATAAAAGGGAATGATTCATTAAAGAATAGCGAATGATGACTCATCTATCGTTTAATTGAATTTATAATTCGCAATTCACAATGGGTTATAATTCGTCAAAAAGAGTGCATTTTATAAATTAACGAGGGTATTTTGCCGCCATCATGAGTACAGCTAATTACTGGGATAAACGAATGAGTTTATCCAATTGAGGCATGAGACTGCTCTGTCTCATGATTAAAATTCGTTTATCTGCCAGTAATGAGTTGTACTCTCAACGGCCATCTTAAAAACACAATAAATCTGACAACATAACATGTTTTCCTTAAAAAAATATTACACATCATTAATCATATTAAGCTGTTTTATCCCCATTGTTGCAGCCGCAACATCTGATTGTTGCGAACAACATAGCGGCATTTGTGGAGATCAATGCTGCGATAATACCCCCATTCCAAAACAGTGTGGCGATATTCAGATTATCAAATTACCGCCCCCAGCATCACCGACGGGGCAAACCGAAAATGATCCCCTCACACCGCCGCCAAAATGGTTATATGTTTGGACTGATCTCCATAGTGGTATGCGCCATCTCTCCAGCACTTTTCCACCTTGGTACAGAAAT
>QNEL01000137.1 GCA_003645185.1 Candidatus Parabeggiatoa sp. nov. 3 | reverse complement strand
GGGTGTTGACTGAGAGCTTTTTTTGGCCTATTTTTTTCATGCTGATTTCGTGTTTGTTAAAGGCCTATAAAATACCCCTTAAAAAAGGTTATTTAACAACCCCGAAGGGGTTTTCAGGCTAAAATTTCGCTCCGCGAAATTTTAGCCTGAAAATGTGAATAGCCCCAGGTGGAACCTGGGGTTCCTAAAACAGCATGAAAAATACCTTTCAAAAACACCTCTCAGTCAACACCCTAGGATTGCCCCTACGAACGAACTGGTCAATGGAGGGTTTAGCAAAACGCAACCCTCCGAATTTTGGTGGATATCAAGGCATTGATAACTGATAACTGATAACTGAAAAAGGATTAAAACGATGCAAAGTGTGACATTACATTCTCATGTCGGTTCAGATGGTATTTTACAATTGAAAGTGCCTCCCGATTTTACCAACACCGACTTAACCGTCATCTTGAAGACTCAACCCGTTATAGCACCAGTAGAAAAGTCTACCACCAAAATAGACAAAGCGGAGGAATCTATACTCGTTGATAAAGGGGGGGTATTGGTGGCTAGAGTCGAAGCATTGTGTGATCTGACTGATATTGTTCGGCAAGAACGTGAACGTAGAACTGAAGAACTTTTACAACGGGTGGGGTTATGAAAAAATTCTTATTTGATACTTCGACTTTGGTGGCGGCTTTGGTTGAATCTCACCCAAAACAGACACTCGCTCTACCTAGGTTGCAACGAATAAAAAAGGGCATTGATAAGGGAGTTGTTTCGGCGCATTCTTTGGCTGAACTTTATAACATTCTCACCATCTTCCCAGCTAAGCCGCGTCGTATTTCAGCTCAAGAAGCTCAACAATTAATCCAGCAAAACGTCTTGGATGTTTTTGAAGTCATCACTTTATCTGAACAAGACTACATGAGTGTTATCAAGCACTTATCTGAATCAGGCATTATTGGCGGTGTCATTTATGATGCTTTAATGGTTTAAAGGCTGCCATAAAAGCCAACGTTGATTGCGTTGTCACACTCAACGAAAAAGATTTTAAACGAGTTTATCCCGACTTTGCAGATAAGATTATGTCGCCTTGAAAAAGAGGTTTTTTCCGAATCATTGGCAAAAAATAAACTGTGCAAAGTTATTCAAAATGTGGATGTCAATTTTGGAACTAACAGTCAAAAAGAGCAACGAACCATCAAAAAATAGCAGGGCCGATGGCGTTTTCATCGGACAATTAAAAGTGCTAGGCACGAAACCCAAATTTCGTTCTGGCCGATTCCCGGCCATTCAGACGCTGACATTTGAAGTCAAGTTTATCGAAAGCGGTGATTTGAGCACAGGTGCGTTGATAAATGTGTTAGTGACTATAGTAGAAGGTTCCCGCTTTGTAGTCGTTAATGCTCAAGGCGTTCCCGCTTTAAACCCGATGATTTTTGAAGTTGGAAGAGCGTTTCGTGTCTTTGTGAATAAGGTAGGAGAACAGTGGCATATATTGACAGACGAAGGTAGGTAGCATTGAGCCTGTCAGTCTTAAGCCAAAGCCAAGTCGCGTAGTTACCCTAACAGGAAAGAGTGAAGCTAAACCCATCCCAATGACAGTACACTGATTAACAAAATGCAACAAAATAGATACTCAATTAAAATATCAAAGCTTGATTAAAGATATCCTCAAAGAATATGCCAAATATAAACCGGCTTTTGGTGAGATAGATTCTCAGCAAAAGTTTTGACGATGAACAGGGTACTTATGCTATGTTACAAGTGGGTTGGAATGGCGACGAATAGCGTAGCGTGTTCATGGTGCAGTGATTCATGTTGATATTATTGAGGACAAGATTTGGATTCAATACGATGGTACCGAAGAATGGATTGCGACTGATTTAGTTGAGAACGGTGTACCTCCTGAAACAATTGTACTGGGATTTCGCCCCCCAGAAGTGCGCCCATACACCGGTTTTGCTGTTGCCTGAATTATCAACAAAATTTGAACAAGATTAAACGGATTAAACGATTGACAGGATTAAAAACGAGTGTTTATGAATTGCAAAATCGAAAATGTTTTGTTTATAATTTAAAAACAAATCAGTTTTTTCTCAAATCTGTTATACTCCTAACATAAATAATCCTGTTAATCCTTTAATCCGTTAAATCCTGTTCAAAAATTTTAAATACCAATGATTAATTTAAACCTAACCTCCAATGAATTTATTGCCCACTTAAACGAGTTGGCAAAAACGATTGGTATGGAGCCAGTGAGTAAAGAGATGTTGCATAGTGAGTATTGTGCGTTTGCTTTAGAGGTTTGAAAAGATTAAAAATATCTATCAAAAAGGAGATTGTTCATAATGAGTGCTTTAATGAATAAACCAATTTATGAGACTAATCCATTGTTTAATGAAGTCTTATATTCGGCTCGTTATTTGGTGAATAATGAGGGTAGTAAAACTGATGTGGTTGTGTCTTTGGCGGATTGGAATAAACTCTTAACTTTATTAGAAGAACTTGATGACCAAAAGATTATTCAAGAGTGGTTGCCTAAATTAAAAGCTGGGCCAGTTTCGTCAGGGGCTTTGCGTTGGGAGGATGTGAGAGAGGAGTGGGAAGATGACACAAGTGTATGAGTTGTTAATTGAACCAACGGCTCATCAACAACGAAAACAAGTACCGGGCCATATTCGTCAAAGAGTTAAACGAGCCATTGACGATTTAGCGACCGAACCCCGTCCCCATTATAGTAAACAACTTGATATAAGTCGTCTTGATGTTCCTAAAGATGTTGAATTACGAAGAATTCGATTAGATAAATGGCGACTCATCTATGCTATTAATGAAGTAGAAAAATGGGTTTGGATATGGGGAGTACGAAAACGCCCTCCTTATGATTATGAGGATTTGAACGACTTAACACAATCTCTTTAAATTTCAAAGTAATAATATTGTCAGAATCAGAATTTGCAGAATTAAAACCAAACAAACCAGAAATGGTTTTGAGATGGTTTTGAGTTTGACTTTATTCTGAAAATTCTAAAATTCTGAAAATTCGGATTCAGACAATAAATAATCCTGCTCATCCTTTAATCCGTTCAATTCTGTTCAAAATAGGAAAAATTATCTAATGGATTTTAAAAATTGGTTTAAGAAAAAAGACATCACCAGTGTAGAAGATAAAATTGCTCATGCCGAAGCTTTATTCAACCAAGGTTTTGAAGCCTATAATCAAGGCAACTTTCAATCCGCCCGTGATGCTTGGGCGGCGTGTGTTGATGAACGTCAAAAATTAGTTGACGAAGGACATACCGAGTTGCGACCCGATTTGGCGAGAACGCGCATGAATTTAGCCAACTGCCTAGATTCCCTTGGCGAGTTGGCCTTGGCCTGCACCACTTATGAGACGACCTTAACCGACTATGAAAAGTTAATTGATCAGGGCCGCGTCGATTTGCTACCCTCTTTGGCGAGAACGCGCATGAATTTAGCCAACTGCCTTGCAAACCTTGGCGAGTTGGCCTTGGCCCGCACCACTTATGAGACCACCTTAACCGACTATCAAAGCTTGATTGACCAGGGCCGTGTCGACTTGCGACCTGAATTGGTTCATACGCGCATGAATTTAGCCGTCTGCCTAGATTCCCAAGGCGAGTTAGCCTTGGCCCGCACCACTAATGAGACCACCTTAACCGACTATCAAAGCTTGATTGACCAAGGCCGCATTGAGTTGCGACCCAATTTGGCGAAAACGCACATGAATTTAGCCATCAGCCTTAAAGGCATTCAGGATTTTCCCGCCAGTGAAATCCACTATCAGGAAGCCTTTAAGCTCCTGCAAAGCTTACACAAAATAGGACAACTGTTTCCCAATGCTATTCGTATGATAAAAGACATTGCCGATTGGCACCGTCATCCCCAACGTCCGCCCCAACCCGACAAACCAGGTGCCTTTAAATTGGCTAAACTCGGTTTGGATTGGTTGGATGAATTGTTAAATCGGTTGTCCGATGCAGCAACCAATTCCATGCTGACTGAAAACCTCCCGCTGTTTCAACTCGCAACAGAATTAGCCCTTGAACTCAACCAACCTGAGCAAGCCTACTTCATTCTAGAACGGAGCAAATCAAGGGTATTAGTTGAGCAAATGCTCCGTGAACGCGCTGAGCCCGGTTCTCATGTTGACGAGAAATTACGCACCCAATACCGCGAACTCCGAGCAAAACTACGCTCACTCGTCAATCAACTGGGTACTTCAACACCAACTGGCATGGCTGGCGACAATACAACGCGCTTTTTAACGCCCACCACTCGTAGCATCGAACGTTCCCCTGAACAAACTGAGCAACTTTGGCAAGAACAACAAGCGGTAGAACAAGAACTAGATAAAGTACGCCGTGCCATTACTGAACAAGATGCAGCCTTTGGTGAAGCAATCCAACCACGCCCCTTAACCGTTGAAGAAGTCATCGCACTGATTCCGACGGATACCCTAGTAATTGCCTTTGAACAAGGGCCAGATTTTTTGCGTCTTTACGCCATCACCGCGCAAGGCATACCCACACCTTTGCAGATAGATTTATCTTCGCAACAAGTGAATGAACGGGTGGAAGCGTTTAAAAATAAGATGGCAATAGACAAAGACGAAGCGGGTAAAGAGTTACCCTATTTAAGTCAACTTACGATAAGAGAAACCGAACTGACTGATATAACTCATTGGTTAGATAGCCATTTAAAACCAGCCTTCACCAAACTGATTGCCCAAGTTAAGCCGGCTCATATCGTCCTTATTCCCCATGTGTCTTGGCATTTATTGCCGATTCATTTAGTGAGTGTAGAAGATGAACCGTTAACGGTGCGTTATCCAATTCATTATTTACCTTCTTTACAAATATTACGCCTCATTTCTGAGCGTCCCTCAGCCCAACAGGAGAAGGGTTGTATTATTGCTAACCCAACTCAAAATTTAGCCGGTGCCGAACAAGAAAGTCAAACTGTCTATTATCTACGTGGGCAGAGAGATAAATTGCTCTCCCATCAAGAAGCAAACTTATCAGCAGTACGGGCGATATTAAATAATATCCAACACAGTCATTTTTCTTGTCATGGACTTTTTGATCAAGATTTGACGCAAGCCGGATTGATACTAGCTGATGGTGTCTTAGCCGCGAAAGAAATGTTTACCAGCATCCGCATGGATAATCCGCGTTTAGTCGTGATGAGTGCCTGCGAAACGGCACAGATAAAACCCACCCTCGCGGATGAGTATATGGGACTCAGTTCCAGCTTTTTATTTGCCGGAACCCATAACGTTTTATCAACCTTATGGCGCGTCGATGATAATGCCTCCCGTTTGCTGATAGAAGATTTCTATCAAAGCTTAAATGAGGGGCTTTCACCAGTCAAAGCCTTGCAACAAGCACAACGCCATTTATCTCAGATGACAGAAGAAGAACTCTGTGAGCGACTACAAATACCGATGATTGCGACGGGCAGTGAGGATTTTAGTAATCCTTACTATTGGGCTGGATTTGTATTAATTGGAGATGGGGAGTAATGTGTGTCATTTCACGAAACCTGCCAGGTTTTAAAAATCCGTTTATTCCGTAAATCCGTTGTACTAAACTAACAGGAGAAAATCATGAGTTTACATGATGATATTCAAAGCCATATCAATGACTTACAAAAGTTATTGAACGAAACCACAGAACCAGCGTTGATAAAAAAAGCGCGTGAATTGTGGGAAAAAGAAGATTATCGTTTCAAGGTTCTGAAACAGTTTGTCGCGTCATCAGGTGATCGATTTGCTAAACAAGCCGATCCACCAAAAGACATCAAACCTGATAACAATGAACCAGAAAACAAAGCCGTTAAGTAAATGGTGTAGGGGCGAACCTGTGGGTTCGCCTTTTTTTTAAACATTTTTAACAACTGAGTGAATTATGTTAGAAAAAACATTTCCCTTGGAATTGACGATTAAAATTACTTTTGAGTTACAATAACAAACTCAACTTCTTGCAATGCAAAGAGGCGAAACCATTTCCGAAATCATATACATAGCACTAGCGCATTATCTTGACAGTTATCGAAAACCAACCCAGCCAGTGAAACCGGAACTGAGCCTTGAACAAGGGCGTAATCTTATGCGTGAGTTAGGCTTGGGTTTGGGTTATAGTACTTCACCACACGATGTCGCTCGTAACCATGACTTGTATCTTTACGAAAAATAAGGACGAAACTCAAAAAGGCTCTCATTGAAAAAGATCGGCATACTTTCAGTTCTTATTGCTATCGGGATGCCACTTATGAGGTATTAAAAACCGATATTTATCATCGTAAATGTGGTTATTGTGAAACCGATACCACCGCTGGGGCAGCATTACAAGTTGATCATTATCGTTATTGTAGGAGAATCTAGGGTGTTGACTGAGAGCTTTTTTTGATGTGTTTATTTAGCTACGCTGAACTTCGTTTCAGACGAGTTTTATGTCGAATACAACTGGTTTTCTTGCGATTAAAAAAAATAAACGCGCTTTGACGCTAAAGACGCTAAAGACGCTAAAGACACTCTTTTATCAAAAAAAATCGAAGTGTCTCTTGCGTCTCTTGCGTCTCTTGCGTCTCTTGCGTTATAAGTAATCTTGACATAAAACCAGCATGAAACGAAGGAAAGCTGAGCTAAAAATACTCCTCAAAAGAAGTTCCTAATCAACAGCCTAGGGAGATTCCATCGCGCAAGCCCATAAAACAGCTAAATAAGTGAGTATAAAACGTTAGCATGTCACAACAACATAAAGGAATACGAAATGGCAGTTGAACATTGGAATGAAGCAGAAAATGGCCCATTAACGGAAGCGGCAATGCGCCGCACACTTGAAGAAGGCGGTTATGTTGTCAGCCGTTATATTTATCCACCGGGGACTTATTTTTCACCTCACACCCATAATGTGGACAAAATTGATGGCGTATTGGCTGGACGTTTTAAGTTAGAAATGGGGGGCAATACGGTGATATTAGAAGCGGGTGATACCATTGCTATACCCAAAGGCGCGGTTCACAGTGCTGAGGTGGTTGGTAATGAATCCGTTATCAGTTTGGATGCGATCCAGTATTCTTGATTTTGCATATCAAGGCAATCTAAGGCCATTTGGCTACCCTTCAATTATTGATTGAAAACATGGGTAACCACAAGGAAAACGAAATGAATGAATTAATACAACTTCCTCCGACTTGGGAAGACAAATTGGCGTCAGAATATGACAAGCCGTATTTTCAAAAGTTAATCGCCTTTCTCAATGATGAGTTGAAAACGCAGACGATTTATCCGCCTAACCCGTTGATTTTAAATGCGTTTGAGTGTTGTGCTTTTGAAGAGATCAAAGTCGTCATTATTGGACAAGATCCCTATCATGGCGAAGGCCAAGCGCATGGATTATGTTTTTCTGTCAATGAGGGTGTGAAAATCCCGCCCTCTTTGAAAAATATTTTCAAAGAAATTCAAAGCGATTTAGGAAAAGACATTTCAAAATCAGGCAACCTTGAACGTTGGGCAAAACAAGGTGTTTTGCTTCTAAACGCCATATTGACGGTTAGGGCGGGTAAAGCGGCTTCACATCGCAACAAAGGTTGGGAGCAATTTACGGATACCGTGATTCGTTTAATTTCTGAAGAAAAAGAACAGGTAGTGTTTTTATTCTGGGGGAACTATGCTCAACAGAAGGGTAAAATCGTCGATGACAGCAAACATCTGGTTTTAAAATCGGCCCATCCATCGCCCTTGTCGGCTAAACTCTTTTTTGGCAACCAACATTTTAGTCAAGCGAATCAATATCTTGAAAAATGGGGTAAAACGCCTATTGATTGGTGATTTGTAGGGTGAGTAAGCGGGTTAAAATCTACCCCCTTCCGATTTGCCCGCTTGCCCACCATCATAAGGAATAAAAAGAACCCACGTAAGCTATTGTATTTTATACAATCATGATACTGAATGCGGCTTTGAAAATCGTGCCACGCATAGTACGCAGTTTAAGGGCTCGCCACCATTTCGCATGTCATTTTACAAAAAATGGTGGAGAATCGGCAAATGAAAGTCAAATGACACCATTGTATGTAGAAACGCGAGGCATCGCGTCTCTTGGATGTTTTGACGCGATAACACAACAGGCGCGGTGCATCGCGTCTTACGAGCATCACGTCTCTACATCGCACAGACGCGAGGCAAGAAACGCGAGGCAAGAGACGCTTCGCGATCGCGTCTCTACGACAATGAGAAGCAAAATTTATATTCTGAAAATTCATATACGTTAGACTTTTCAACGGTTATATAAGTACTGAACCATAAATTTTCAGGTATTTAAAAAAACAGAAAGGGGGCAACCACAAGGGATTGCCCCTACATGACATCATTGTGTAGGGGCAATCCCTTGTGGTTGCCCTTTGTTGTAAAATACCTGTTTATTTGTGCTTCAGTACTTACTTAGCACCGTCATAAATTGCGCTTTTTGACATCTAACGGCCAACTAAAGCAGTTGTCTAAAAGCTCAAGTCACCTAAAGGTGACTAACAGAAAAAGCGCAAATTATAACGGTGGACAGTATAATCAGAAATGATTTAATGACACCAATTGGAGAAATGGGATGAAGAAAGTCCAAGTTGCTAAATGGAATGAACTTGAACCACTGAAGCCAGCTTATGCACTGGTGGCTAATGTTGATTTAGTGGTTATTCGTTGGGAAAACGAAAAACAGGTATCAGTGCTATATGGTCGTTGTATGCACCGTGGTGCCTTATTGTCCGATGGACATATTGAAGGCCAAAACCTGATTTGCGGGGTTCATAATTGGGACTATTGCTACAAAACAGGCGTGAGTTCATACAACCCAAGTGAACGCCAGCATCGTTTTCAGGCTTGGGTAGAAGATAATGCCGTCTGGGTAGACGAAGATGAGATCAAAGCTTGGGAAGAAGATAATCCACAGGCTTATAATCGTGATGCTTATCAAGGTTTATATGCCGATTTGCACGGCGGCCCTTCAGAACCACATTATCAGTATATCCAACATCTTGCCGAACACGGTTTGAGCAAAGTTGGACACCACGGGCGTGTTTCCGCTATGGGGGTACCGCGTGATCAATTGCCCAAATGGGATGATATCCAAATACTCACGGCCCAATTGCATAAAGTGCCCTTACTAGATAATGACCCTACAAAGACTCAGGTTATCATTGGCCCCAATGCCAAAAAGCCCTTGAAGCTGGCTATTCCGCTGTTCGTTTCTGATATGAGCTATGGCGCGTTATCAGAAGAGGCCAAGATAGCCTTGTCAAAAGGTGCCGAACTTGCTGGAACCGGTATTTGTTCTGGTGAAGGGGGGATGTTGGAAGATGAACAAACCAGCAATTCCAACTATTTTTATGAATTAGCCTCCGCCCGCTTTGGTTATTCAATGGATAAAATCCAAAAGACGCAAGCCTTCCATTTTAAATGTGGTCAAGGGGCCAAAACCGGTACTGGCGGTCATCTGCCCGGCCATAAGGTTAAAGGCAAGATTGCTCAGGTGCGTGGTTTGAATGAAGGCGAATCAGCCATTTCCCCGCCACGCTTCCCAGATTGGGAACATCTGGATAAATATCGTGAATTTGCAGAAGAAGTGCGTCAAGCAACCGGGGGGATTCCCATCGGAGTCAAACTATCCGCACAGCACATTGAACGTGATATTGAAGCGGCCCTCCAGATTGGAGTCGATTACATCATCCTTGATGGTCGTGGTGGTGGCACAGGCGCAGCCCCCCTATTGTTCCGCGACAATATTTCCGTACCCACGATCCCAGCCTTAGCACGCGCCAGACGCTATCTTGATAAGAAGGGGCAACGTGACGTATCACTTGTGATCACAGGCGGACTCCGTTTACCTGCCGATTTTGTCAAAGCCCTCGCCTTAGGTGCAGATGCCATTGCAGTATCTAATGCCGCCCTTCAGGCAATTGGTTGTCTCGGCATGCGTGCTTGCCACACTGATAATTGTCCAGTGGGTATCGCCACCCAGAAACCCGAATTGCGTTCGCGCATGAAAATTGATCATGCCGCGCAGCGCCTCAATAACTTTTTTAGTGCCGCAACAGAGTTAATGCAAGTCATGGCACGGGCCTGTGGACACAATCATTTAAACCAATTTTGTATAGATGACTTAACCACCTGGAATAGAGAAATGGCCCATTTAACCGGCATTGAATATGGTGGCGTGAACTTAGGCTAGGGCTGCATTTCTATCTTGGAGTGCATTGTTATTTTGCTTTTGGAGTGCATTGTTATTTTGCGTTTGCTCTTTTCGTTCCAAATTTATTTTGCGTTTGCTCTTGGAATGCATGTTATTTTGCGTTTGCTCTTTCCGTGCAAAATTGATTTTGCGTTTGCTCTTTCCGTGCAAAATTGATTTTGCGTTTGCTCTTTCCGTGCAAAATTGATTTTGCTTCACATTTTTCTTACTAAGGAGAATTAAATATGAGTGATGTTAATAGTCTTGATTATGGGCCCTTGAAGGGGTTAATTGGCCATTGGAAAGGGGATAAGGGACTTGATATCGCCCCAACATCGGACGCTGCCAAAGAGGAGAATCCCTATTATGAAACCATTGCTTACACAGCAATTGGAGACGTAACCAATGCAGAATCGCAAGTCTTATCCGTAGTGCGCTACCATCAAGTGGTTTCTCATCAATCCAATAATGAGGTATTTCACGATGAAACAGGCTATTGGATGTGGGATCCCAAGTCAAAAATCGTCATGCACTCTCTTGTTATCCCGCGAGGCGTATGTGTACTCGCTGGAGGGGAATATAAAGGCCCAACCTCCTCGGACGGAAAGGTAGAAATTGAGGTTTTTGCCAGCCTGAATGATGAAAACTGGGGAATAGTCCAATCCCCTTTCATGCAAAAAACCGCACGCACGACAGAATTTCGTCACAAACTCACATTAAAGGATGATCGGCTCTCATATTCCGAAACCACCGTGCTTGAAATCTACGGTAAGACTTTTGAACATACCGACCAAAATGAATTAATTCGTCAGCCTTCGTAGCTCTATCACACAAACTCCAAATCAACCGGAGTTTTTGGCGTTTAAACTTTGGAAAAAAACGGATTTCACCTCCTCTGTGACATTGTTAAAATGAAAAAGAGAAATGAATATGGCTTCTAATAAACAAAAAATTGTCTGGGAGAAAGTCCTGGATATTAACGAATTGCCCGAAGGACGGGTAAAACCAGTGACCTGTCATCATCGCACCTTTTGTCTAACGCATCATGAGGGCAAGTACGCAGCACTTGACAACAAATGCCCTCACCAAGGTGGGCCATTAGGTGAAGGCGCTATTGAGAACGGCGTTCTGCGTTGCCCTTGGCACGGCTGGGACTATGATCCTATCACCGGGAAAGCACCAGGTTATGATGATGGCGTTGAAACTTTCGATGTAGAGGTACGCGAAGACGGGGTTTACCTCGGTATACCGGTGGATACTCCCCATGTACGCACCATCGGTGACGTGATGATGGAAACCCTGGTGAATTGGGGGATCAAACACGTATTTGGGATGGTGGGCCATTCTAATCTGGGAGTTGCCGACGCACTGCGCGTACAGGAAGAGGCTGGCGAAATAACCTTTTATGGCATCCGGCACGAAGGTGCCGCTGCATTTGCCTGTTCGGCCTATGGCAAACTTACTGGAAGGCCTGCGGCCTGTTTAGCAATTGCCGGGCCCGGGGCTACCAACCTGCTAACGGGACTTTGGGATGCCAATGTTGATCGTTCCCCGGTGATTGCCTTGACAGGGCAGGTGGAGACTCAGGTGATGGGGCCGGGTGCTTTCCAGGAAGTCGATCTGATGGCGGCTTATGGCAAAGTGGCACAATGGGCGCAAACGGCTTTGCATAATAGCAAACATGCCGAATTAATGAATCTGGCCTGTAAGAGTGCTATTTTGAACCGGGGTGTTTCTCATCTCGTGTTTCCCGATGAGGTGCCAAAGCTGGCCGCCAAGGAAGGCGTATTAGCGGGTAGCCCAGAAGGGCGTATCACATCAAGGGAGATTTCACCGCCGGCTGAATCCATCCATAAGGCCGTCGAGTTGCTATCACGTTCCAAGCGACCCGTGATTATTGTTGGCCACGGTGCCCATTCCAGTATGCCCGGCATCATTGAGCTTGCCGAGAGGTTAAACAGTCCCGTGATCACCACTTTCAAGGGCAAAGGTTTGATTCCGGATCACCATCCTTTGGCAGGTGGTGTGCTAGGTAAAAGTGGTACACCGATTGCGAGTTGGGCCATGAATCAGTCAGATTGTCTCTTAGTATTTGGGGCCAGCTTTAGTAACCACACAGGAATAACGCCTAAAAAGCCAACCATTCAGGTCGATTTTGATCCCATGATGCTGGGTAAATTTCATGCCGTAGATGTGCCCGTCTGGGGTGAGATCGGCGTAACCAGTGGCATCCTGAAGCAGCAATTGGCGGGCAAGATCAATACGGTCGATCAGCGTTCTGATTTGGCGGCACGTTGGGATATCTGGCGGCAAGAGAAGGAAAGGCGAGCGCAAGATGATCGGGGCAAAGGAGTCAACTCCGCTGCAATCTTTGCCGCGATGACACAACGGGTTCCAGATAATGCCATCATCGCGGTTGATGTCGGAAACAATACCTATTCTTTTGGTCGCTATTTCGAGTGTAAGCAACAATCGATCTTGATGTCAGGTTACCTCGGATCGATTGGTTTTTCCTTTCCCGCAGCGATGGGGGCCTGGGCCGCCACGCAAGAGGACGAGCCTCGCTTTAAAGGGCGACCAGTGGTGTCGGTTTCCGGGGATGGCGGATTCGGTCAATACCTGGCTGAAGTGACTACTGCCGTTAAATACGGGATGAATATCACCCATATTCTGTTACGTAACAATGAGTTAGGTAAAATCAGCAAGGAACAAAAGGCAGGCAACTGGGATGTGTGGCAAACCTCCCTGCATAACCCCGATTTTGCTGAATATGCCAACCTTTGCGGCGCGCTTGGGATAACGGTGACGAAGAAAGAAGAACTTGATGCCGCCATTTCACAAGCATTGGCCCACGACGGCCCCAGCTTAGTCGAAATTCATTCTGATGCCGACTTGATCTAAGCGACTCACTAGTGCAGTAAAGCAGAAATGATCAGACCAGACCAGCCAGCCAACAGCTAAAGCAGTTGTCTAAAAGCTTAAGTCACCTAAAGGTGACTACATCCCCATAATCGTATTTTTAGAATCATTTATATAACTAAATTGTAATAACTATTCACCGTTATAAACTATTCACCATTTCACGCAAAAGTTGCGCGCAACTTTTCACGCTAAAGTTTCGCGGAGCGAAACTTTAGCGTGAAAGCGTGAACCGGAGGTCAGCGAAGCTAAATATAATTTGCGCTTTTTTGAAAGTAAAAATCCATTTAAAGCTGCCCGTTTTAGCAAAAACTGGCAGCATGTTAGTCACCTTTAGGTGACTTGAGCTTTTAGACAACTGCTTTAGCTGTTGGCTGAGTGGCTGGATGGTCTTTCTATTTCCGCTTTCCTGCACTAGCCAGGAGAACAAATATGGATAAGTTAGGCATTTTGGTAGTACTCTTGGCTGTGTTCGCCTTTGCATTGGTATCGGGACGGGCACAGCGGAGCATTATCACACCACCTATGGTATTTGTATTGTTTGGCTTCTTGCTCTCCCTAGGGCTGCTGCCAGTGGAAGTGAATAATACATTTATTCATATCTTAGCTGAGATCACATTGATCTTGGTGCTGTTTACCGATGCAGCTCGAATCGACTTGCGCCTACTGCGTAAAGAACATGATCTACCAGTACGTTTGTTGCTTATTGGAATGCCACTCACCATTGTGTTCGGCGCAATACTCGCAACTTTGATGTTCCCGAATCTGTTATTCTGGGAATGCGCCTTGTTAGCGGCCATTCTAGCACCTACCGATGCGGCGCTTGGACAGGCCGTGGTTAGCAGTCCCAAGGTACCGGTTCGGATCCGTCAGACGTTGAATGTGGAAAGCGGTTTGAATGATGGTATTGCACTGCCAGCCGTATTGATATTTGCATTTCTTGCCGCCCCTTCTAGCAGTCATAGTGGAGAGGGGGCATCCTATTGGGTGGTGTTTGTTTCTGAACAACTCATTCTTGGCCCGCTTGCCGGGATAATCGTGGGACTGGTGGGCGCAAAATTACTAAACTTATCAATCCGTTTCCAATGGGTGAATCATAGCTTTCGTGATCTGTCCGTGATCGCTTTAGCATTTTTAGCCTATTTTGGTGCTGAGTTGATCGGAGGAAATGGTTTTATTGCCGCCTTTACTGCCGGCCTCACCTTCGGTAATGTCACCACTGATCAATGTGATTGTCTTTACGAATTTGCAGAATCAGAAGGACAATTACTCAATTTACTGGTTTTTCTGTTTTTTGGGGCCTTGATGTTACCGATAGTGATAACGGGTACGACTTGGTGGATAGTGTTATTCTGCCTTCTGAGCCTGACTGTGGTGCGGATGATACCCGTATCGCTCAGCTTGTTAGGCAAACATTTGCGCCCTGAAACACAGGCATTTGTCGGTTGGTTTGGGCCTCGTGGTCTCGCTTCTATTTTGTTCGTGTTGCTGATAGTGGAAGAATTTTCCTTGCCGGGCACTGAGACCATTATGATGGCCGTGTTAACGACTGTTGTATTGAGCATCTTCCTGCATGGTGTGACCGCTAATCTTGGAACCCATTGGTATGAGTGGGCTTTGAGCAAATGTCAGTCGAAAGGTTTATCTATTACGTCCGAACACCAGCCAGTGCAAGAGATGCCAGTGCGCCTTCCTTACTCAAAGGAATAATTCAAGCCATGACACAAATGATGAGCAATCCGTCAATTCGTGCTGTTTTTTTTCGATGTGCTGGAGGCAGAGTCGCCGAAGCACCGTTGGGCTAAACAAATACGTTTTTTTCTTATTATGTTTATATCTAATACTCTCATTGGACATAAAAAAAGTTCCTGAGTTCAAAAACTGAGGGACTTTGTTGACTTTATCTAAAAATCTGATAGAACGCTGATTAAACTGATTGTCATGATTTACGCTGATTAATATTTATTTTTCAAAATGAGAGACTTTAAATCATACCGATTTTTAGAATGGTATTTGTACGCACCAAATCCCCAGTTTATGAGCTTTTTTCATAAGCGTTATTTTTGCCATTCTAGCACTTTATAGCGTTTCCCGATTGAATCAAGTACAGTTATATTAAGAAGTTCGAACCGCAAAATAACATGCATTCCGATCAGGCCGCAAAATAACATGCATTCCGATCAGGCCGCAAAATAAATTTGGAACGATAATGATTTGTACTTCATTCAATCGGGAAACGCTATATACGAGGCATCCATCAAAATCCAGAACACCTATGGCTGTAGGCCAATGGGCGATTTGATATTGGCTCTCAAATCAGAGCAAACGCTTGTGAAAATAGGTGTTTAATTTCAAAGGTTCATAACCGATTAACTCACAGCCATCAACGTACTTGGCTTATACCGAATTAAAGTCTGTAACCAATTCCAATCAACATCAAGTGCCTCAATATCTTCATCGGTGTTCGCCCATTGTGTATCCTTTATTTTATTGGCCAGACGTTCAGCACTCAAGTAAGCAATGCCTCGTAATTCCGGATCACTATTCGCATTTAACGCCATTTTTGCTAACGTATTTAAAGCCAGCGTTTTTTCAGACGACTTGATTTCTGGATAAGTTGCGATAGCACGAGCGGCTATTTCAAGCACAACTTGATCGGATTCTTCTCCTGCTAACATCTTTAACAAAATAGGAAAAGCTTCTTCACATTGCCAATGCAATCCAAAGGCAAAAACGGCCTCTTCTCGAATATCTGCATCTGGAAATCGCAACAATTCTAGTCCTCTAGCCAACAATTGCCCTTGCGGTGGCGTGTTTTTATCCGCTTTAATCTGTCTTAATCCCTCTAAAATATCGGAACGCCGAGAAGACAACATTTTTTGAAGTATCGGATTCATTTTATTAGTATTCATGACTAAACCTCCAACTCTTGTCCAGCAAGGGTATTTTTCATTTTTGTCAAAATATGCTCTGCTTTTTTGATTTGCGAAATGACAGAACATCGTATTTCCTGAGAATGCGTTGGATCATTAAGACTGCCTTTCAAAGCACGTATAGCACGTTTCAGTCCCCTCACTGAATCTTTCATTTCCTGAATATGATTCCAATAGCCCCCATTGGGTTTTGGAAAAAGTTGACCGGCTAATTCTGCTTTTACCGCTAAAAAATCATGCGGTTTGGCATGGTGATTAATAATATCATTAATTTTGTCGATGTGACGTTGTTGAGAAGATAAAAGTTGAGGAATGTGAGTGCTCCCTAGTGATAAAGTTGAATAACAGCTAAAACGTGTGCCAGTTTGATTGTTGACTTGTAATCATATCAGCTAAGGGTTGATTGAGTTTTAAACCCAATTAAAATTTAATTTGCACTTCCTAATAGAAACCTTTTCTCTTTCATTATTCCCCCAACCAAAATTCATCGGGTAAGGAATCATTAAACTCTTCACTCATCCAACCTTGCCCTTCATGTAAGCCCAATACCCGTGGTGGTAATGCTTCAACGGCCGAAGGCCTAAAAGTCGGTGAAACAATCGGCACTAATTTGATAAGTGATTGATTATTATAGAATATCATTTCATTTTGACTTTCTGTCAACATCGTCTTGTCTCTCCTATTTTGAAATCGTTTGATTATAATTAACTGATGTTACGCAGACTGATTCTTGGGCGAACACACAGGTTCGCCCCTACACCCAATATTACTGTGGACTCTTGGGCGAACACACCGGTTCGCCCTTACACCAATATCACTGTAGG
>QNEL01000136.1 GCA_003645185.1 Candidatus Parabeggiatoa sp. nov. 3 | reverse complement strand
TTGCTCAGTTATCGCAATGCCGCGCAAACCTTCACGCCCAGACAAAAAAGTGAATTACTCATCGCCTGTGCCAAAGTGCTAGAAACCTTTCTCGCTGACTTATTTGGCATCCGTCAAGCCCTTCAAACCACAGCACAACAATTCCGACAACATGATCCCGTTTTTGCCTTTAAAAAATGGTTTGTGCTACGACGAGCCAGGCGGCGTTTAAGTAAAAAAGAACCCCTAGAAAGTTTTGCCGAACTCGACACTTGGCTCAGTGAACAGTTATCAGTGAACAGTGAACAGTTATCAGGGCGTAGGGGGCCACTTTCACCTTTATCAGCCGATTCCGATCACAAGGGATTGACAACTGATAAAGAACACGCTGTCGCGTTACTGGCAAAACGTTATCTGGCTGATAAAAACGCTTATGCTGATGAAATTGAAAAACTCACCCGCTGGTGTATTCGCGCCTTAACCACACCAGAGGGCAAAACGGCTGTGCAAAATTGGATCAGCTTTCGCCTACCCCAACAAATCGATCCCGCCCATTTAGTCCCTTTGATCGCCCAACCAAACGATGCCGCCGGCCGACTCGCCGGCCCACACCATACTCGTCGTCAGCGTCAAGGCTTTAAATTAACCGATTCACGCATGTCAGCGCGACAAATACAAAGTGAACTCAACTATTGTCTTTATTGCCATGATCATGAAAACGATTTTTGTTCTCAAGGTTTTCCACAAGCCTCCCCTGAACTAGAAATCATTTCACAGACCAAACCTGACAGGTTTGCCAAACCTGTCAGGTTTTCAAGCTTTAAAATCGACCCATTCGATAATACCCTCACAGGCTGTCCCTTAGATGAAAAGATTTCAGAAATGCAGCGGCTCAAACGCGATGGCTATACCATTGCCGCACTCGCGATGATCATGATCGATAACCCCAATTGTCCGCTCACCGGGCATCGTATTTGTAATGATTGCATGAAAGCCTGCATTTATCAAAAACAGGAACCCGTCAACATTCCACAAATTGAAACCCGCATACTCACCGATGTACTGTCATTACCTTGGGGCATTGAAATTTATGACTTACTCACACGTTGGCACCCCCTACGGCAAACACAATATCTGCCTAAACCGCACAACGGATTAAAAATCCTCATAGCCGGCATGGGCCCCGCCGGGTTAACCTTAGCCCATCATTTACTCATGGAAGGCTTTACTGTCGTCGGTATTGATGGCCTGAAAATCGAACCATTGCCTGAACACCTTATCAAGCAACCCATTGAATACTATACGGATTTCCAAGAAGAACTGGATGAACGCATCATGACCGGTTTTGGCGGCGTTGCCGAATACGGCATCACAGTACGCTGGGATAAAAACTTCCTCAAACTGGTTTATCTCAGTCTCTTACGCCGCCCTCATTTTCAAGTTTACGGCGCAGTACGCTTTGGGGGAACCCTCACGGTAGAAGACGCTTGGGATTTAGGCTTTGATCATATCGCCATAGCCGTCGGGGCCGGCCTACCACAAGCCCTACCCATTCCAGGCAGCCTCGCCCCAGGAATGCGCCAAGCTGTTGATTTTCTGATGACTTTACAACTCACCGGCGCGGCTAAAGAAAACAGCTTAGCCAATTTACAAGTGCGTTTACCCGCTATCGTCATCGGTGGTGGGCTAACCGGCATCGACACCGCCACAGAAGTACAAGCCTATTACCTCATCCAAATCGAAAAAATCCGTCATCGCTACGAACAACTCATCCAAGTCTTTGGAGAAACACGCATCCATGAACAACTTGATCCCTCTTCACGCGAAATACTCGAAGAATTTTTAAGCCATGCCAAAGCCTTAGAGGCCGAACGCGAACGCGCAGCCGGTACCGAACCCGATATACAAAGTTTATTACACCAATGGGGTGGTGTCACCGTAGCCTATCGACGCAGTTTGCAAGATTCACCCGCCTACCAACGCAACCATGAAGAAATCATCAAAGCATTAGAAGAAGGGATTTTTTACCTGGAAGCTTTAGAACCCAAAGCCGCACGCCTAGATCAATATGGGCAGATACAAACCTTAGTCTGTCAAAAACGGGTACAAGATGCCGAAGGCAACTGGCAAAACAGCGAAGAAGAGATCGTCTTACCGGCCCGTGCGATTTTTGTCGCGACTGGCGCGAAACCCAATGTCGCTTATGAATTTGAACATAAAGGCCATTTTGAACGCCACAGCCTGTTTCAATATCAACCCCATCACGACATTCAAGGCCGCTTGCAAGCCATTTCAGCGGCAGAACACTGCAAAATACCGGATTTTGGGCCTTTTACCTCCTACGAACACACCGATCACCGTATCACATTTATTGGCGACACCCACCCCGCCTTTCACGGCAGCGTTGTTAAAGCCGTCGCCTCTGGTATGCGAACCTATCCCCACATTGTCAAAGCTTTAAGTCAAAAAATCGCCTCAACGGCTCAACAAGAACGCATTGAAAACAACAACTTAGGAGACATTTTACAGCCCAGAATAGAACAAATCCAACGACACAGCCCCAATATTATCGAACTACACATACGCGCCCCCTTGGCCGCAAAAAAATACCAACCCGGTCAATTTTTCCGACTACAAAACTATGAAACCCAAGCCCCCATAGTAGGCCAAACCCGCTTACAAACTGAAGCCTTAGCCCTGCGGTGCGCCGGCATAGATCGTGAAAAAGGCCTCCTCTCATTCATGATACTAGAACAAGGAGCCAGTTCACGCTTATGTGCCACCTTTCGCCCCGGCCAACCCATAGCCTTAATGGGGCCCACAGGCGTACCCACCAAAATTGACGACGGTGGTGAAACCATCATGATCATTGGCGGCCCCATCGCCTCAGCAGACATACGCACCCTAGGCCCCGCCCTGCGAAACGCCGGCAATCGCGTACTCTACATTGCCCACTTCCAAAGTGCAGAAGACGTATACAATCAAGCCGCATTAGAAGCCGCCGCCGATGCCATTGTTTGGATCACCGCATCCGGGAAACCGATCCCCGTCAATCGTCCACAAGATTGCAGCATCACAAGCGACTTCTTAGAAACCTTAACCCGTTATGCCAAGGGCGACTTATCCGACACGCCACCTGCAATACCCTTGCAAGAAATCACCCGCGTACACATCATCGGCAGCCATCGCCTCGTGCGCCTGATACAACAAGCACGACAAAGCACATTACGCGACTACCTCACTCAATCCCCCCAATGTATCGCCTCCATACACGGCCCAATGCAATGTATGCTAAAAGGCGTATGCGCCCAATGCCTACAATGGCAAATTGATCCCAAAACCAAAAAACGCACAAAAGCCGTCTTCGCCTGCTCTTGGCAAGATCAGCCCTTAGATATGGTGGATATTGATAATTTAGACGAACGACTGAGCCAAAATAGAGTACAAGAAGTGATCAGCAACTTATGGCTAGATTATTTGTTTGAACATCATGAGATTGAACGGGTGTAAAAGGAGGGAGTGGAAAGCAAAAAGGTGATTGAAACGCATTGAGACTTGATAGAACGCTGATATTTCACGCAAATGTTTCGCTCCGCGAAACATTTGCGTGAAATGCTGATTGTCATGATTTACGCGGATTAAGATTGATAAAATGAGTGAATTTTCAAAGATAAAAACTTGATAGAACGCTGATATTTCACGCAAATGTTTCGCTCCGCGAAACATTTGCGTGAAATGCTGATTGTCATGATTAACACTGATTAAAAACCAAAAACAAAAATCAGCGCAGATCATGATAATCATGCGTCATCAGCGTTCTATCATATACACCCACATTGCATGATTACCTAAAAATTGTCCATCATTATTCTTGCGCTATTTTTTGTACACCGCTTATAAACACTTGAAAACTATGAGAACGGTTATTGGCTAAATCAATATGTGGAGCAATCGCACACGCTCCACTGACTTTTTTATAATTTTTGACCAGTTTTTGTAATTCTTCAGAGGCATTAGCTAATTGATCTGGATCACGGTATTTTTTCTTATTTTGTTGTTTAGCAAGCCCTTTTAGGTTAAACGCTTTTTCTACAGCCGCCAAATCCCCTAAAAACCATGATTCAAGTTCATGACAAACAATGCGTATCAGGGCATTAGGTTGCCCAGCTTGTTGACATAATTGTTTTAAGCGTTGTTTGAGTATAATACAATCGTCACTATTTTTATCTCGTACAATCACAAAGTGGATATGGGGTGCTTGCCATCGACGTAATTTGTAAGGAATGGCTTTTTCTAAATGTTGTTTACCCTTGTGGGCAATCAGTTGAAATTCAACCGTTTCAGGCAATAATTTGGGTAACAAAATCTTTAAAAGTTCACGCATCGAAGGTTCTTCAAGCAAAAAAACGAGTTCCTTCATTATGGATGCGCTCCTTTAAAAAAACCTTCTGTCCATAAGGCACCGGGTAAATTACCCACATCAACTAATTTTTTGAAAAGTGCCTTTTCTGCCGTAGTATGCACTTGAGTATAACCGTCTTTTTTAGATAACCAAAAAACTTCAGTTAATTCCGCACCATTTAAAAAATCGGGCGAATGGGTAGACACAAAAACTTGGCTTTCTCCCATCAAAGCGTACAAGCTAAATTCTTCAGCTAATATCATTAAAATATCAGGGTAGAGTTGATTATTGGGTTCTTCGACACATAACAAGGTGTGAGGGTTGGGATCGTGTAATAGCAACAAATAGCTTAAGAGGCTAATCGTACCATCGGAAACCTGCCATGATAAAAATGGCGCTTTAAAAGCATGCTCCTGAAATTTGAGTAAAATACGCCCCTCTTCCGTGATTACCGGTTCACAAAAAGACAACCCCGGCACTCTTCGCGCCATTTTTTGCATGATTTCCTGATATTTATCAGGGTAATTATCGTACACAGAACGGGCAAATAATGCTAAGTTATCCCCATTGTGAGACAAATGTTCATTGTAACCGTTTATTGGATTCATTTTTCTGGCTTCATTGATTTGGATATCAGAAATATGCCAATTTTCAATAAAATGGCGCAATTCCCCAGCCACTTCAAACTGTTGTAATTGCCCCAATCCATTTAAAGCCAAAATGTCCGATGAAACCAGCTTTTGTTCTTGATATTGATTGTCATAGGCAATCACTTTGCCCAATCCCAAGCTAAAATCCAGAAAATGCTTTGGCCCGCCACCCTGGTTTTTAGGCCGATATTTTAAAATTTCGCGTTTAACGACAGGCCGATTGTTGACGAGATCAATAATCAAACAATAGGTAACTAAAGAAGAAGTGGTTTTTAAGTCCCTAAATTTGAGTTCTAATTCAATTGGCCCCGATTGCCCTCGACTCACGACTTCAGAAAAACCACCCCGTTTTGTCAAGGCATGCTTAACATTATAGGTTAAGGCATCGTATAAAAATCCAAATAAGTCAAATAAACTGGTTTTGCCTGTCCCATTTGCACCCACAAAGACACAGCAATTTGGTAATTTATTGAGCCTCACATCACGAAACATGCGAAAATTTTTCAGACGGATAGAGTCTATTCTCATTTTTACTAACCTTTTTGTGTTTATCTACCGCTTATAGTCAAGAATTTCCGTTCAAACTTTAGTTTGAATTTCCGTTCAAACTTTAGGGAGTCCAAAAAAAAATATCCCAAATGCCATTTCATGCAGTAGAGGAATGGTGGGCAACAAAACCCGTTACCCACTTAATTATGAATGATGAATTATGAATGATTCATTCTAGCCATTGAACAATTGATCATTAGACATTATACCGATTAAATTTAAGTTTCGCGCCAAAAGTTTTGCGCGCAAAACACAACTGAGTTTGGAGTACAAGATTTATTGATGATTTGGAATCATTGAAAAATGGGATAGAACGCTGATGATGCTGATTATCATGATTGGCACTGATTTTTTTTTAAATCAGTCCAGATTTTAATCAGTGTTAATCATGATTATGAGTCAGTAGCGTTCTATCTAATCTATAACTGTCATCACCCACATTGCCGCATTACCCACAATTTATGAGCGTATTAATGTCTTTGCGTTTAATTTGCGTTGAATTGCGTTTAATCTGCGTTGAATTATCCTGAAGCCAATTTGCTAAATGCTTGAAATATAAGAGATTTAAAAAATGGCCCAGATATTGCTTTTATTTTAACCAAAACGGGCATGAACCGTGGTTGTTCAGTTTGAGACTTTGTTCAAAACTGAACGAAAGAGTTCAAAATAGTATAGGTTTGATGCACGAAGGCATGAAGGCAACTTGGACTGTGTTAGTTAGATGGCATGATTTTCTTTCGCGCCTTTAGATAATGCGTCTCTGAACGAACATGTCAATAAGAAAACCAGGGAATTGCTGATACTTTTCCTTCAAGCACTTAATGACTAATGACTAATTATTAATTTTAATTTTAAAAAAGGTTGCCAAAACTTCAAAAATTGATCTATAACACAAAAATATAATTTAAATCTGGTTCAGATCAGTTTTGCAATCCAGCAAATAAATTTGTAAATATATACTGTACGCGGGCACAATTTAAACTTTTATGTCAGCTAGGCTTTCGTCTTTTTTTGCCCATCAGCCTCATTATGAAAAGTTTTTCAGGCAAAAGTTTCGCTTCGCTGTACTTTTGCCTGAAAGTTTGTTCCCGTGCTGAGTATAATGATTTGATTGATTCAACATAACTGTCGTTTATTCAATCAAAAAACGCTATATGAAATGATTAGATTTCAAAATCTCAACAGCGATTGGCTGGGAATTTGGGTTCACTGATAAAGCCAAACACGCATTAACGATATCAGTTTGTCTATGTCTACCGGTTTAGATAAGTAGTCATTGGCACCGGCTTCTATACATTTCGTTTTGTCGCTTTTCATCGCTTTTGCGGTTAAGGCAATAATGGGGAGTTTCTGGTATTGGGGTTGTTGTCTGATTCGCCGCATGGCTTCGTATCCATCCATTTCGGGCATCATAATATCAATGACAATGATGGCAATATCTTGATGTTTTTCTAACATTGACAGCGCTTCTTTGCCATTTCGCGCGACGACAATTTCCATCTCTTTGTCTTCTAAAAGGGTTGCGAGGGCATAAGCATTACGCATATCATCGTCAACAATCAGGACTTTTTTCTGCATTAGAATCGCTGACTTTTCATGGATCATCCGCAGCATGTTGCGTTTTTCTGGGGATAAACTGGCCTCGACTTGATGGAGAAATAAGCTGGCTTCATCTAATAAGCGTTCTGGTGATCTCACCGCTTTTACGGGTAGATTGTCGTCACAACGCTGTAATACACCTTGTTCTTGTTGACTCAATTCGCGATCTGCATAGAGAATGACTGGAATTTGGGACAGATTATCCTGAGAATGGAGCCGTTCACAACGTTCTATGCCGGAGCCTTGTTCAATATCAACATCGAAGATAATACAATCGTATTGCGCTTGGTGTAGCTGTTTACCCACCTCTTCAACTGTCATAACAAGGGTTGTTTGGATATCGTCTCCGCCTACGATTTCTAAAATGGTTTGTTGATGTTGTTTATTGTCTACTACCAATAAGAGGTTTTTGACTTTTTGGGCAATAAACTGTTCTATATTTTTAAAGGCTATCCCCAATTCTTTCAGGGTAACGGGTTTATGCAAATAACCGATAGCCCCCATTTTTTTTGCATCCAAACTGTGATCGGAGTCTGAGATGACATGCACTGGAATGTGCCGGGTGTTGGGATTGTCTTTTAACCATTCCATGACTGTCCAACCGTCTAGTTGGGGTAAGTTGATATCAAGGAGAATGGCATGAGGTTGATAATGTGTTGCCATTTGCAAACCGGTTTTACCTTCGGTAGCAATAAGACATTTAAACCCTTTTTCGTGTGCGAGTTTGATGAGGGTGTTTGCAAATTGATGATCTTCTTCAATAATTAAAATGGATTTATCCTGTGGTTTGAGTGACGTTCTATCATCTATGATATTTTCTGTCATTTCAGCCGTCGTGGATTGCGTCGTGGCTAGGATTGGATCACTGTCATCAATGTGATCAAGTCGTTCAGGCCTAATCCGTTTTTGTTCTTGAATATCGGTTGGCTGAGTCTCTGAGGCTATGATGTTGGCTTCCTGAATGTAGGTAGGCTTGCTGTAGGGCAAGTAGAGCGTGAATGTACTCCCCTGGCCGGCTTCGCTGTGTACTTGCAATTCTCCTCCCAGTAGTTTAGCTAATTGGCGGGATATGGATAAGCCTAGCCCTGTTCCCCCGTAGCGGCGATGGGTTGTGCCATCGACTTGTTGGAAGGCATCAAAAATCTTATCTTGTTCTTCTTTAGGTATACCAATACCGGTATCTGTTACGCTTAGGGCAATCGTTCTGCTTGCTTCCAGTAAATCCCCTATTCCTCCTATTCCTCCTTGGGAAAAATAGTGTTGAAATATCTCCAATGTGATTTTGCCTTTGGCCGTAAATTTTAAGGCATTAGATAACAAATTTTTGAGAATTTGTTGGAGCCGCTGTGCGTCAGTTTGTAATGTTGGGGGCAAGTTGTTAGCCTGATTGATGTGGAAAGTGAGGCCTTTATTTTCAGCCATAAAACGGAATTGATGTTCAATCGTTTCTATCAAATCAGCCATCGATACCTTTTCAAAACTGATTTCCATTTTGCCCGCTTCGATTTTAGATAAATCCAGAATTTCATTGATGAGGGCCAGTAAATCAGAACCGGCACTGTGAATGGTTCGCGCATATTCCACCTGTTTATCAGTCAAATGGCGCTCTTTGTTATCCACTAATAACTGGGCCAGTATCAGCATACTGTTTAAAGGTGTGCGTAGCTCATGGGAGATATTGGCCAAAAATTCAGATTTATATTGGCTTGCCAATTCTAATTCTGCTGCCTTCATTTCAATCATCTGCTGAGCCTTTTCCATTTCGGCTTGGGTTTGTTCCAGCGTCTGATTTTTGTGTTGAATTTCTTGGCTTTGTTGTTCTAAGGCTTCTGTGCGTTCTTCAAGTTCCTCATTGATTTGGCGTAATTCTTCCTGTTGAACTTGTAATTCTTCAGACTGATTTTGCAGTTCTTCATTGCTTCCTTGAAGTTCTGTCTGTTGCGTCTGTAATTTTTCAGCTTGCCGCTGACTTTGTTGTAAGAGGGCTTGCATCTCTTTGCGAGATTGGGCGGTATTGATAGCCATACCAATGTTGGGCATGACTTGTTCAAGAAATTCTTGTTGAATGTCCATCAATTCTTCTACAAAACCTAACTCAATCACGCCTTTAACGATATCTTCATACAGAAATGGAATGGCTAAGAGATGTCGGGGTATGGTTTCGCCTAAACCGGCATCAATGGTAAACTGAATGGTTTGCTTTTCTAAAGCGGCTTGCCCAACGATGCCTTCACTGAAATGAAAGGCCATAGCCACATTTTTGTGTTGCATATGTGTATCTGTTGCTAATTGGTTTAGCTGGTAAGTTTGGCTATGGCGATTGAGTTCTTCAACCAGATAAAATATCCCGACTTGTGCATCAAGGCGGTTAGTCAGAAAAGTCATAATATTTTTGGCGAGCGTTATCAGTGCTTGTTCACCACTCATTTGTTCATTTAACTGCGCTTGTCCAGTTTTAAGCCAATCCTGTTTCGCATTTTGGGTAGTCGCTTCTGCCAGTTTGGTGGCTGCTGTTTCTAGGGCCATTCTAACCCGGTTAAATTCTCCTAAATATTCTGTCTTAGGCAAGGCACTGAGATCACCCTCTGATAATCCCTGAGACACTTGGACAATATCCTCAATCACGACTCGTTGATTAAAAAGTGCCACTTCCAAAGCTTTTTTAATTTGGGCAAAATCTCCTTGATAATCAGATTGCGGTATGGTACACAAATCCCCTTCTGCTAATCCTTGAGAGACGTTGATAATGTCTTTAATCACTAGCCCTAATTCAGATAAGGCTGTTTCGAGAGCGTGTTTGATTTGTTTAAAATCGCCTCGGTATTCTGCGGTGGGTAGAATCTGTAAATTGCCGCCGGCTAATCCTTGGGAAACTTGGACAATATCTTCGATGACAAAACGCACATCGGATAAGGCCGCTTCTAGTGCCGTTTTGATCTGAATCAAGTCGCCTTGATATTCGGCTTGTAGCGTGATGTGTAAATGGCCGTCTGCTAAGTGATGAGCGACTTGGACAATATCTTCAATAATTTTTTGAAACGCCATATTCTGACTGTCTAAGCGATCAAAGGAGATTTTCAGTTGTTCTGCCATACTATTAAACGCATTGGCCAGTTGTCCTAATTCGTCAGTTCGTTCAACGGGTAAAGTTTGGAAAGGCTTTTGTTCATCCGATTTGGCTTGCCGACTGAAAGCGGCAATGTGTTGGGTTGCCGAAATCAATTCATTCAACGGTTTAGCGACGTGTTGGCGTAAAACCCAAAAGAGTACAACCAGTTCAATTAACAATAACAACAAGCCGAAAAGAAAAATAAAACTGGCCGTTTTAAAGGCCTGATTGGATAACAATGATTTAGGATAAACGGTTACAAAATACCAGTTTGGGCCTTTAATCTGAGTGACGGCAAGATATTCCTGATCTATTGGATTCTCAATAATCACTTGATTAGATTGACTATTTTTGACTAAGCTGAACAGACGAATCAGATGTTGATCGTTGCCATTAAGCAGATTAAATTGTCCCCCCTGTTCTTGAATCTCTGCCATTTTATTAGGATGGGCGATTAAGCGGCCATCTGCCCTAAAAATCAAGTTATAAGTGCCTTCAAGCCCGTCATGGAGAGTCCGATCCATCAGTTCATGGAGGATAATATCATGACCAATGGTTGCAATATGTTGCCCTTGAGCATCATCAACAGGTGTTTCTAGGGACACCATCCAATGTTTAACAACATGATCAAAGTACAGTCCTGTCCAAACTTGTTTTCGTTCGGGATTATGCTTTTTATCAGACACATAAAAATATTCTTCCTTTTGGATGTTGAGATCGGCCTTAGCATTCAGTGCCCAAGGTTCGCCTGGCCAGTAATTCACAACAATATTCTCAGGTGCAAGCAGGTAAGTATCAACAAAGCGGTTACGCCAGGCAGGGCCATAATGACGTAAGAGGGTGTAAAACGTGACCACACGATGTTGGATATCGGCATTCATGTTGACTTGTGGCCCGATAAAGACACTGGGAAATTGAGTGGTGTCAAAATCGCTTGGCGCTTGATCTTTGGGGCGATTGCGTATGGTGCCATCAGTCCATTTGACGAATAATTGTTCAAATTGTGCTTGTGATGTCTGCTCCGTTTGTTTTTTTAGGTGTCGATACAGTTCCTTTTTAAGCAGAAGATGATTATCTTGGGCTAGTGTAAAAAGATAGCTTTCTCGTTGCCCTCGCTCAAGGGTATATTTTTCCAATTGTGCCAAGGTTTGGGATTTTAAGACGGACATTAAATAGAAATAACTCATGAACGTTGCCAAAATAATGACGATGGCAATTTTGACACCCATTGAGATGAGCAGTTTACGGGTTAGCGAATTTTGTGGTTGTGAGAGTGACATTTTTTTTGGATTCCAAGATGTTTAGGATTTTCAAAAGGGCGAACACGTAGGTTCGCCCCTACATTACGCCCGTAGGGGCGAACCTACGTGTTCGCCCTCAACAAGTGTTCGCCCTCAACAAGTGTTCGCCCTCAACAAGTGTTCGCCCTCAAGCGAACAACGCCCGAATAGCGGCAATGCCCTGTGCCCCATGTGCCCAGGCTTGAGACAGATACTCTGTTTTCATTCCGCCTAATGCAAAAACGGGGCAATGCGCTTGTTCTGTTAATTGAAAAAATTTAAACCAGCCAAGGGGTAATGCATCTGGATGAGAAAGCGTCGCTTGCACAGAACCCAAAACAATAAAATCAATGCCAATACGATTCGCTTGTTCAATGTCTGCATCAGTATGACAGGATGCGGCTACCCATAAATCGGTATTTAAAGGCCGTTCTGTGTAGGCCCATAATTGTTGACTGTTTAAATGTACGCCATTTGCGCCTACAGATAAAGCAATTTTGGGAGCCGCATTAATTAATAATTGTGCATGATGGCGATCACATCGCGTTAACACTTTTTCAGCGTAATGACAATAATCACGTTCTGAAAACTGTTTAGAGCGTAATTGTACTAAATTTATGTTGTTATCTAAAGCAGCCTCTAGGCGATAAAAAAACGTTTTCTCTTTTAGTGAGGCCGGTTCAGGGGTAATCAAATATCTGGTTGGCAGTTGTATGGCGGTAATAATGGGTACATTGCCTGCTGGAAAGTCATTATTTTTCAAAGAGTTAGGTGAACACCATTGTACTGCTTGGCCTTCGCGCCCCCATGCTTTATCGTGCCATTGTTCAATACGGAAGACATCTAACAGTATTTTTTTATCAGGATAAGTGTGGGAAATGCGGATAAGTGGGCGAGATTGTTGTACCACAATCCCTATTTCTTCTTGTAATTCTCGTGCTAATGCTTGTTCTGCCGTTTCGCCTTTTTCACATTTACCGCCGGGAAATTCCCATAAACCGCCTTGGTGAGTTTGCTTGGGGCGACGCGCAATCAAGATTTGATTTTGGGCGTTATAAATGACTCCTGCGACAACGTGTAAAAATTCGTTCATGAGTAATAAATTTTATAGTGTTTAGATAATGACGGCAAAAGGGCGAACATGCGAACATGCGTGTTCGCCCTTGTCGTTCTTGGAACGTAGAGTCAAATCGTTAAGTACGATATTCCGCATTGATGCGAATATAATCGAATGACAAATCACTGGTAAAAACGGTTTCTTGATAATCGCCGCGCCCTAATACAACACGGATAGGAATGTCGGTTTCACGCATGACTTGCTCCCCTTGTTCTTCAGTGTAATGCGCTGCGATGCCCCCGTTTTCGACAATGCAAACGCCACCAAGGTAAATTTGTATGGGATGAATATCAAGATTGTCTACCTTTGCCCTGCCTACTGCGGCTAAAATACGGCCCCAGTTGGCATCACTGGCAAAAAAAGCGGTTTTGACGAGTGGTGAATGGGCAATGGTGAAGGCGACTTCCAGGCATTCTTGTTGAGACGCGCCTTGTTCGACTGATATCGTGATAAATTTAGTGGCCCCTTCAGCATCACGCACGATGTTTTGCGCTAATTGTCTACACACTTGGCTAACGGCTGTCACTAGCCCATTATATCCCGGATGGGATGGGCTATCTATTAGCGGATTATGGGCTGCACCTGTCGCGACTAAGACACAAGCATCATTGGTAGACGTGTCACCATCAATCGTAATACGGTGAAAGCTGTTTTCCATGGCTTGTGTTAAACAGGTTTGTAAAACCCTGTTTTCAATGGCGGCATCTGTCGCTATAAACGCTAACATTGTTGCCATATCAGGCTTGATCATGCCAGCCCCTTTAACGATACCTGTCACTGTGATCGGATGCCCTTCAATAACGGTTTGAATTGATTCACCTTTTGGGGCAGTATCGGTTGTCATAATGGCTTGAGCGGCCTTTTCCCAACCGTCTGGTTTCAAGGCAGCGATTGCTTGAGGTATGGCGGCACTGATTTTGTCTACGGGTAAACGTGCCCCAATGACACCTGTCGAAAACGGTAAGACTTCATTGATAGCACAGCCAGTTTGCTGTGCGACGGCTTCACAACAAGACAGGGCATCCACAAACCCATTTTCGCCTGTTCCGGCATTCGCATTACCGGCATTGATTAATAAAAAACGGGGTGTCGCGGCGGCCAAGTGTTGTTTTGCAATGATAACGGGTGCCGCACAAAACCGATTGCGCGTGAACACTGCGGCACAATGGCTTTGCGATGGCAATTCAAACAAAGTTAAATCATCTTGCGGCTTGATTTGGGCACAAGTTGTACCGACTTGAATGCCAGCAATGGCTTTTAAAGGGGGTAGAGAGGGTAAATTAACGGCCATATTTTTCAATTTCTATTTAATCTATGTTGGGGGGGTGTTGAACTCGTGATTGATATCGCTATTACTTGATGTTCTCTTTTTTTTTAAAGTACTGATTTATAAAGCTTTTTATAATAACAGATCAAAATAAAGTGTATTCATTTTAATTAATATAAAAACAAACACTTAATTAAAACAAACTGTAGTGGTTAACAGGATGTTAAACAGAAAATGAGGGTTTGAACAAATCTAAAAACGTATTTCATGCAAAAGTTGCGCGCAACTTTTCACGCTAAAGTACAGCGAAGCGAAACTTGTTAAGTGAAAGCGTGAACCGAAGGTGGGCTACGCTAAATAGAACGCTGATTGTCATGATTGTCATGATTTTCACGCTAAAGTTTCGCGGAGCGAAACTTTAGCGTGAAACGCTGATTAATATTGATCTGTTCAACATCAATCTGATCACTACACTTAATTAAAACAAACACTTAATTTTGTCACCCTATTTAATATAGGAGTTCATATCCTATTTAATATAGGAGTTCAGATAAATATTTTGGCCCAAACCTGACAGGTTTTCAAAACCTGTCAGGTTTTTAATCATTTTCGGTACCAAGACTTGTAAGGCGGCTTCCGTGGAAGCTTCTTCTAGTATAAATTCAATGTGTATCAACGCGGCCCACCTGTATTGGTTAGCGGATCCCCGACTTCAAAATACCCTTCTATCCACAGTTCCCCTAATAACGCGCCTTCTGCCATAAAAGCTTTGATTCCGCGCATATCTTGAACACGTTTGGCTTGAGTCAATCCCTGTTCATTTCGATATAATACCCACAATTCTTCTGCTCTGAGGCTATTAATAAAAAAGGGTGAATGGGTTGTGACGAACAATTGGCTTTCTGCCGTCGCCTTGCGACAGGTTTCGCTTAATTCTGGTAGTAATCGTGGGTGTAAGTGGTTTTCAGGCTCTTCAAAGCCTATTAGATCCAAAGGTTCTGGATGGTGTAGCCTGATGAGATAAGCCAGCATTTTGAGTGTGCCATCTGAGCTGTATTTAGCCAATACAGGTTGTTCAAAGGGGGCATCTTTTAGAAGTAGCAATAATCGGCCGTCTGTCAGGGTGGCGACATCCAGTTCTTCTAAACGCGGTACATAACGGCGTAAACTGGCCTTGATCAAGTCTAAGTGTTGTGGATGCTGTTCGCGAAAATATTCAATGACATTGGCTAGATTCTCACCCGTTTGCGACAAATAGGCTTGAGAGCCGGCTTTTGGCAGATGCCGTGTCTGATTCGCGGTGAGGTATGATAAATGCCAATCGCTAATAAAACGCCGCAATGCACTCATCTGGGGATATTTGGCAAATTGGCCTAGCGTGTTGACGGCTAACAGTTCTGCTGATTCCAATTTTTCCGGTATCGGCCTGTCTTCTGAGAGGATAAAACCTTCACCTAGACGAAAATGTAATAAACGAGACGCTTTGGCCTGTTGCGATTGCAACCATTCTTCTTCAACAATCGGCCCCTTGTTGGTTTCATTGATCGCCAAATAATACGTTATCAGTGGTTCATCGGGCCTTTCCCGATATTTCAACATAAACTTGATTGGCCCAAATCTATTGCGTGTCCGCATTTCACGAAAACGCTCCCGTTTATCCCAAGCAAAACGTAGTCCCAAGGTAAAACAGTCTTTTAGAAAGGCGAACACATCAAATACGGTGGATTTACCGCTACCATTTGGGCCCAAAACCACTGTGAACCGGGTGAGGTTTTTCAATTCTAAATACTGGAGCGCACGGTAGTTTTCTACCCATAAATACTCTAATGTGGGCGAAGGATGCAACCTGCCTATTTTGTTATTGTGGGCTGCCATTTATTTATCTCTAGTTAATCAATTAGTTAAGCCAATTTTCATTTTAATTCGTGATTAGAATTGACATACAAGCGTCGAGTCATTCTAAAAGAAGTTGATCATAATACAATAAATGTTAAAGACGCTAAAGACGCTAAAGACGCTAAAGATAAATCGAAGCGTCTTTTGCGTCTCTTTTTCACGCAAAAGTTTTGCGCGCAAAACTTTTGCGTGAAAAGTTATAAATTTTAATGAAATCCCTTTATAAAAAAAGTCGCACGTTTTTCAATCATTTTCGGTACCAAGACTATTTATAACGCAAGAGGCGCAAGAGACGCAAGAGACGCAAAGACAATAAGTGTTTGAATTTATTCACCTTTTTGGGAACGAAAAGCAAGCCGCAAAATCAATTTGGTTTGAAAAGCAAGCCGCAAAATCAATTTGTACTTCATTCAATCGGGAAACGCTATATAACCTGTTGATTTTTAAATCAACAGGCATGGTTTGTCTGGACTATCAACTTTTTTGCGAAATCCATCAAATCCACGATTTATCTTTTTTCAAAAACGCTTGATGCCATTAACGCGCCCATCAATAAAGATAATTTGCTTGTTCGGATAAGTTAAGATTTTTTGAGATTGCCCTTTATCAATCACTTCTGTGCTTTTTTGAGGCTTTCCCCAAGCCTGCTTAACTTGAGCTTCCGTCATTGCCATAGTGACTTTTTCTAACTTTGCCAAGTCATCTAATAACTGACTCATTTCTTTTGTGACTTTTTGCGTCTTACTCCATTCTTTTAGCCATTTATCAAGACGTGTCTGCTTTTCTTTTATTTCAGCTTCTTTTTTCAAGTTTTGTTCATAGTCTTGTTGTTCTTGTTGGTTTGCTTGGGCTTGTTCCAAGCGTTTTTGCGCGTCGGCGGCGCTCAATGCTTTACCGGTATCATCAATCAGACGGTTGTATTCGTCATAAACTAATACACGCGGATAATGCTGGGGATAATGGAGATTTCTGTACCAAGGTGGAAAAGTGCTGGAGAGATGGCGCATACCACTATGGAGATCAGTCCAAACATATAACCATTTTGGCGGCGGTGTGAGGGGATCATTTTCGGTTTGCCCCGTCGGTGA
>QNEL01000135.1 GCA_003645185.1 Candidatus Parabeggiatoa sp. nov. 3 | reverse complement strand
AGCAAGACAAAGCCGCGAAAAAATGGACAGTTGAAAACTGTTGGCTGCGCGCAGTCAATGTCGTGCGTGATAAATATGGGTATGATGAATGGCAATTTATTGAAATAACGAATGATATTTGGGGGATTGAACATCAATTAACGGATAAAATCCGAAGAGTGTTGATTTAATTTGGAATGAGGTAGGGTGGCGTTGCCACAATGCTATAGTTTTTCATAAAAATAATTTCACGAGCCAAACCTGACAGGTTTTGCAAACCTGTCAGGTTTTCAGGTTTTCAAAAGTTATTTTTCTGAACGTCTATATATCGTATCGGGCAGACACGCGGATTTTCCCTATAAAATACAGTAAAATAACAGGCTGTAGGGGCGAACCTGCGTGTTCGCCCAGGTGAAGGCGAAGGTAGCATTGTGGGGTTGCCAAGTCAGCAATTTTATTGACAACGCTCAAAGTTTAGGAATAGAGTCTATGAGAGTCAGGTTAGTATTCTTTTTAGACATAATAGCTTTGACGTTCACATCAGGAACAAAAATCAGATAAAAACAAAGCCAATAAAGGGTTCCTCTGCCCTTGCCGCTCGTATAAGAAGCCCAATGTTGAAACCCCATATTTTTAAGAATAGCAATGCTATTTTGATTATCGTGCTTCACATTAGCATAAATCAACTTAAGCTTTAATCGACGGGCTTCCATTATTTGAATACGCATAAGCTCCGTGCCAATACCTTGCCCTCTGTAGGCAGGCTCAACCCTCAGATATCCTATCTCAACCGCATCATCCTGATCATCCTTCAAAACCGCCACACCGACTACCTTATGGCTACTTTCATCAATCGCTAAAAAGTGCTTTCGTGATCGTCTAAAACGAACGCGATCAATGGGTAAAGGGGTAATTTCACCTTTACCCTCATCAAGCAAATCGGCTGCTTCTTCTAGTTGTTGAGCATTAGCCGATGTGATGTAGTTTATACGACAAGTTTGTTTTTTCATTTGAAAAGCTTTCTGAGTTGATTCAGGTGAAAATATTAAACGCACAGTCTATTTAAAAAGCTTCTGCATGATTTTTGGGAAGCGTTTTTTACGGGCTATCTTCTAACTCATACGAAAAGCAGGAGAAAATGGTTTGCCAAAGTGGATCATAAGTCGGATTCATCGCATAGGTATCTTCTGCAAATGAGGTGTTTATTTTGATAGTGTTTGGAATATCCCATTCGCTTAATTCTTCCGTTTCCCGATTAATGACTAAGAGGGTATACAGCAGTTTAGGGAATTGCGTGGTTAATATTCGCGTCAATTGCTGTGCATTTTGTTCATCAAGCTTAGTTCTTATAAAAAGCACGGGGCCTTCTGATGCCAATATGGAATACAGGCGCTTGATTCTCCTAGCATATTTCTCCTGAACAGCCGGCAATTCTGTCGCTAAACCACCCACGGAAAAATCATGAAAGAAAGTGAGGTTATAGAACGTGTTAACAATTTTTTCGTGGAAGGGCGCACGGTGTTCACGAGCCACGAGATAATCTTTATCCAGAAATTTATCGAAATGCGTTTCAAATAAAGAAATTAACGCGCTCTCTCGATTCGACAGCCAATCTAACGGCAAACTGGCTTGTTTTAAAGCATTCTTTTTCAGATGTATTCCCGGTTGACAACCATGCCCTAAACTGATGATAAATTTATAATTGACTGCGACAAAATGAGGATTGCCTTGGATTAATTGAACAATTTTATCCATTTGGATTAAGACTCTATTTGATTAAAACTCATTTTTATACTTATACCATTGTATTGAAAAATGAAATGAGTTTGACATTCAGTATGTTAAAAGTGTAATGGGTTAAATGGGCATTGTCTATTTTCCCATTCCTTTAGCATCACGCCCTAATACATCATTCATCTGCCGGACTTCAGGAAAATATTGATCCATTAAAGGCCGGCAATAGAACTCTACTTTTTGTTCCAAAAAATCGCGATCTATCTGCCAAAGCAAATTAAACTTTTTCTGAGCTTTGTATAAGTGGGAACGAGAAGGATTGAGCGTTTCAACCGGAATAGGCAAAAATTGCGCGATTTTATCAATACTGGCCTCAATCTCTACGGTTCGCACAATCAATAATCTTTCTGGCGGTATCGTCGCCAAAATATTCTGATTGATGCGTTGCCAGTATGATAAATAACCATCCAATGTGTAGAGATGATGTTCAGCCAAGATTTGTTCTTGCGCGGCGTGCTTAAATTGTTCAGGCCTAAAACAGAAATCCCGATAACGCCACCAGAAGGCCATCTCTTCGGTGCGCTGGGCATTGAGTTGATGATTCAAACAAGAATCAAGCCAAGAATAACAATCTCTGATCGTCAAGATAAATTTGGCCTCTGTAAACTCACTCACCAGCCTCTCTACAAAGAAGCTGAGAAGATTAGAAGATTCCAACTCCAATCCTAAGTGTTGATCCCGCTTTGTGAGTTGTTCGTTGATCTGATTCACCGGTTGATTGGCCAATAACAGTTGGATCAATGGGTAATGTTCATGTTCGTGAGCAGAGTTGTATCGTGGCTGGAAAAGTCCGGCTATAGAGTGTGTCCCAGATTTTTGCGTTCCTATACAGTAAGCGTGGAACGCTCTGGATGACGTATTATTGCACACGTCAGATTTAAAAATGGAGTCCATCTGAGTCATAAATAAAAATAGTGTTTAGCTTTGCTTTATGGTTGAGGTTATGAGTCAATTAACAGACTCCAATATTTAGGGTCTCTATTTGAGTTTTATGACAGGGTGGTCAAATTTCGCTTTTAGCTTTCATTTCAAAATAAATCTGCGCTCCCTGCAACTCATTGACTAACACCTGATATTGATTTTGTCCAAATCCGGCTTCTGTCGTGAGGGACTGTTTCATCCCTTCAAACCAGTAATTGAGAAAGCCTTGGTCACTCATACAAGCATAGTACGCACCGCGAGCAATGTCGTTTTCTTGTCGTAATTGATTGACTACAGGCCCAGGCTTGCGTCGATGATGATGGTAAACCACTAATTGTGGCAGATACGCCCCAGTAAAACCATTCATACCTGCACGGCCAAGCAATTCAATATCTTCGCAACGCAATTGAGTTCCGGCTCCCATATGTGGATTAAAGCCGCCCACCTTTTCTATTACGTCACGGTGGATCACCATATTAGCCCCCTGAATGGTACCGGCCGCTAAAAAACTGCCCGCTGGAATCAAAAAGAACTCGTTATGGTAATTGACGCTCACCATCGCATCCGTTTCGTCCCACAGTAAAATGCGTCCGCCACAGAACTGATAACGCTCTTTATCGAAGTTGTGCAGCAACTGCACAATATAGTCATCTGAAAGATAGCAATCATCGTCGGTAAAAACCAACAATTCACGAGTAGCAGCCTCAATACCCAAATTGCGTGCCAACCCCAGTCCAGCCTTGGGGGCCGTGAAGCATTTTACCGGATAAATGGCTTTGGCCGCGTGATCGGCCATCATTTTTGCTGTCTCATCGCTAGAGGCACTATCAACCAGAATCATTTCTACATCATGAGTTTCAAATGAATCGTTGGGTATTTTAGCCAAGCACTCTGCAAGCTGACTCGCCCTGTTTCTTGAACAAATGATAACGCTAGGCCCTTTCATACTTTCTTCCCTTAAAAAACCTGTTTTTATTTATTGATTGCTATTCGGCCTGAATCATATAGCTGGTCATAGAGACAACATTCTCCCAATAACACAAGGCACATCATTTCGCCTCATGAATTGGCGGGCCCAGTTTGTGAGGATGCGTTACGGCATAGCGCAGATCATCATTTTCTGGCGTTATTTTCCATTCACTCCTAATTTCAGGCCAATCTACCAATTTGATATTCATCATTTTACAAGCCCAGCCAACCGTCCAGTCAATACTGGTTAATCCAAGCTGCATTGGGCGACGAGCCAATTTCTGGTTGAGAACCCAAGGAGGAGGGCGCTCAGCTAAGGCTCCATCCATAAAAAAATCTGATTGGTAAAATTTTTGGGCGATATCAAGCGTCATACCAAGGCATCCCCCTTGAATTGAAAACAGTTCTCCTTGGTGTTGTACCGTTCCGAAAACACAGGAAATATCAGGCAATTGATTGAAGGAGCGAACAACGCGCGTATCTGGATCAATTTTAAAAAGATAGCGTGTTTCGTTATTGGCCAAGAAAATGCGTAGCATCTCATGAACAATTTGCCCACCCTTCTCTATAATAAATAGACGTTCCCCATAGTGATATTCACCGTTATATTCTTGAGCAATCTCAGCAATGGCTGGATTTGGATCGCCATCTGCTCTAAGAATCAGACGGCTCTGCGGATAGACTGTTCTGAATTGGGTCAAACATTCTAGCAGCAAGTCAACATCATAGTACACATTTAAATAAAAAGTGAGATCAGTTTGGGCTGGTTTCATTGTGTTATTTGACGAGTCTTTTGATGAGCGATTTAGGATTTAGGGTTTGATACTTGACACTTCAGTCATCGAGGTTACATTTTCATAATAACGCAAAGCGCATCTTTTTACCCCTTGGATTGGCATTCCTGGTTTGTGGGGATGTGTTATCGCGTAGCGTAAATCATCATTTTCTGGCGTAACTTGCCATTCGCTCATGATTTCTGGCCAATCGACAAGCCGTATACCTAGCTTTTCACAGGCCCAACCAATTGTCCACTCAAAACCAGTCAAGCCATTAATCATGGCTCGCTTATAAAGTGACTCGTTGACAGCCCAAGGCGGGGGTAGTTGAGTCAGTAGTTCATCAAGAAGAAGACGGCTATCATATAATTGCTGTACACCTGAAAGCGTGAAACCACTACAGCCGCCTTGAATGGAAAGCAGTTTACCTTCACCGGCCTGTTGCAGGGTACCAAAAACACAAGGTACATCAGGTAATGCCGAAAATTGGCGAGCAACATGCGTATCAGTATCCATTTTGATCAAAAATGGTGTAGCGTTACTGATGAAAAGACGTAGCATTTCGTGAATCATCTCTCCGCCATTTTCGATAGGGTAGAGACGTTTCCCATAATGGCATTCGCCATTGTATTTTTGTGCAATAACAGCAATGGCTGGATCAGCATCACCATCTGAACGAACAATCAGAGGACTTTCTGGATAAACATTCCTGAGTTGGTTCAGGCAGTTATCTAATAAATCTACATCCTGATACACACCAACATAGAAAGTGAGATCAGTTTGGGCTGGTTTCATAGTTATATTCGAGTTCTTGGCAAAAGACGGTTTAGAATCCTGCCATTCCCAAGTTTGAGAGTGTGTATGGCAGCCATCATGGTTGGTAGAATAACCGCCAAGATAGTATTTTAGAGAAACGACTTGATTGCACACAATAGGCACTTTTGTCGCAAGAAGCTGCATGAGCAGTTTGTCATCCTCAGCTTTGTTATTAATCCAGTCATCATAAGAAAAATGCGTGGACATCTGATTATTCCAAAAGAGTTCTTTATCAATCAACCATTCACTGGTATCAACACATCTATAGGGTAGATTATTAATCCCATCTTTAACAACATTAGAACCTGCTGAAATAATCCCCTTGTTTGCCAATTCCTGATAGCGACGTTCTCCCTCTTCATCATCTCGGCACCACGGCCAACGCTGTTTCAGATAGGGGGTGCCATCAAAATTCAATATTTGCATCCAAGAGTGAACAGCAGGGGAACCGGTTTTATGAGCGCATTCTACCAGTTGCCTAAGATGATGAGGTTCATATTCATTATCATCATCAAGAAAACTGATCCATTGGGTTTCCGCCATACGGCCCATCAGATTTCTCAGTTTCGCCAGATGTTCAGGGCCACTCAATTCTGTTGATGAGCGTGCTCTCAAAAACCAGAACAATTTTTCGCTGGGCTCATGATGCTGATCAAGCATCGCGTATGTGTCCATACAGCCATCAATGAGGATAAGATGTTGTATCTTTCCATCGTAATCCTGTTGGCTTACTGAATGTATGGCCCGTTGTAGCAAATCAGGACGGTGGCGAGTAACCGTTAATACAGTAATGGTATCGTTCATCTCGTAGTAGCCAATCTTAATATTTGAGTCGTGAGAGAAAAAGTGTTGTTCATAATGGGATCATGATATTGAGCTTATAGCATAACAAGATACTTGCTCGCATGGCTATTGAGTTTTTCCGGTTCGTCTAATCGTTGGATTTGCAAGTTGGACAGGCCATTATTGTTGGCTTTACCCTGACGTTGAGCGAGCAATTGGAATCTCTCCTGATTGACTGAATTAGGCATGGTTTTGGTATGAATGTGTTCAAGTTCTTTGAAACCACCGGTAATGGGGTTTAAAATCGTCATGTCATAGTCTACGATTCGGTGGTACAATTCTTCATCTTCTCCACCCCATCCCCAAAAATTGTTAGGATAACCATCAAGGGTTTCAAACTGTTCCGTAGTCAATGAGCAGACACCGCCAAAAAAGAGGGCAAGATGTTGATATTTGTTCCAAACGGCTGCTAAATGTAGGGGCCCATGCGGATAGAATCCATAGTATCCTAACAAATCATCATTAGGCAGCAAATCGATATCATGGAAAATATGGTAATCGTAGCCCAGCGTTTTTGCAATGTGAAATCCAACATTGAGTAATTTACCCCGATTAAACTTTCGGCCATCTTCTGCTTGCTCCACGACGATAATCTGAAAGTCATAATGAGCGCCTAGCTGTTTCAGATAATCGGTCATGAAAGGAACAAAGGTTTCTAGTTGTTGTTGTCGATTTTGAAAAGGGTTGTTTCGATAGGAAACAATGACAGCCAGCTTATAGCGAGGAGTGTTTGGTGTCTCATTAAAAAGCGGTTTAACGGCCTCGGTTTTCGCCTTTTTGAACTGGCTGTAGTAGGTATGATCATCATTGACAGCCTTCGAGAATGGGCTAGAGGTTTTTGTAGCGAGATTATCTTTCATCATTTCAGTGGTCTTTTTCCTGATGTTATGATAACACTATCATTAGTGGGTATGATTGTCGCTTATTTTTTGGAACGGTAAATAAAGAATTGTTAATATCTAGAATATGTAATGAATTAATTTAATTTATCAAGGTCATAAATTAAATAATATAATAAGCCTTTTGCAAAACGCTTAAACAATAGACTTGTTTCTAAATCATAAACGTCAATCATTGGCGTATGAGATACTTTGATATTAAAAATCAAGGACTTAGCTTCTTGGACAACTCTAATAACGATAAAATAATAGTTTATAATAACACAATACCCTGTAAATCGTTGATTTGTGCTTGCACGTTTGCGTTTTGCAAGTGAGTCTAATAAAAGTTTGGATACCCTTACCACCGATTCGTTTTGCGCGAGGCTTTTTCAAAAATAACGGAACCTATTTTGCATAAACTTAAAAAATCTACTATATATCAATAATGGTGTTATACTCAGCCAGCAACAAAAAATAAATAAAATAAGGCTTAATTTACAATTGACAGCCGAAGTTAGCCCCCCAAAACATCCGTTATCATTATTTAATTAACATTTTAGTCTGAGGCCATTCATGTTCAACAACCTGACATTAGAAAATCTAGCCGCATTTCAACAACTACAATGGCAACAACATGAACGTCTTAATCTTATCATTGGCGAAAATGATTCTGGTAAAACACATCTTTTAAAACTACTTTATGGGATCGCTCGTAGTCTTGAAGATTACCAAAAACGTGGGAATAATGATCCTTCACTGTCTTGGCAGGCCGTTCTCGCTGACAAGCTCCGTTGGATTTTTCAACCACCTGCTTTAGAACTCGGTAAACTGGTTCATAAAGGAAAAAGTCAATTGAGTGTGACAACACAATTAACCAATGATAATATCAACCTGAGTTTTTCATTTGGTGAAAAAACAACGCGAAAAATCATCAAATTTACGCCTCAATTCGTGGCAATAACAACACCTATCAATGCCTTGTTTCTACCACCAAAAGAAATTATGACTGTCATGGATGCCGTTGAAGCCACTCGTTCCCAATTGGAAATCATTGGCTTTGATGATACTTATCTTGATCTGATCAAAGCATTACGCTTACCTGTGAGCCGAGGCAAGCTGCATCAACACTTAAAAACCGCTGTAGAATTACTTGATGAGCAAATGGGAAAAGGACAAATTGAAATTGAGCAAAATGAATTTATGTTTAAACGGGGGCATGAAAAATATACGATGTCCCAAACGGCTGAAGGGATTAAAAAAATCGGCATTTTGAATAGATTAATCAAGAATCGAATGTTAAAACCGGGTTCGATTTTGTTTGTAGATGAACCAGAAGTCAATTTACACCCCAAAGCGATTGTTGCGTTAGTCGATATATTCTTCCTTTTGGCACAACAAGCTGGTATTCAAATTTATCTAGCCACTCACAATTATTTTGTACTCAGACGTTTTGAATGGTTGGCTCGGAAACATAATGAATCAATTGGGTTATGTTCTCTATTCCGCAGCCCTAAAAATGGCGTTGTCGCCGAATTTTATAACTTACGAGACGGCATGCCATCCAATCCGATTATAGATGTTTCCATTGAACTGTATGAACAAAATGTGATTTTGGATTTTGAGACATGACTATTTATCATGAATCTGGTTTAAGACTCACTTTACCAGCCGGCAAGCATTTCCGTTTTCAAGATTGCAAGGCCTATAAATCTTTAAATGGACAAAATTTGAAAGAAATGGATTTTTGTTGGTGGCAAGAAGATGAGAATAGACTTTGGCTTATCGAGCTGAAAGACTACGCGAATTTAACCCCTGCAGAATGTTTACCAAACCATTTGTTGGATAATCTTATCGCTAAGGCAACAGATAGTTTATTGATGTTAGCCGCTTGTTGGGCGAAAACGGGCAAAGGGCAAGAATTTTTATCATGCTTGCCTTCGTCAGTCCAAGAATTTCCGAGGCATCCGCAACAATTAAAATTAAAACTGTTTTTTATTCTCAAGATTGATGTGAGTATGTTTAAAGACGAAATAGATGCACTGAAATATGAATTGAATAACCGACTGCGTGGTAGAGTTGCTTTATTTAATATCAGACACGTTTCCTTAGTTGATCATCTTACCGTGATAAACCATAATCTACTGCCTTTAGAAACGCTTGAGCCTGCGCCGTATGTCTAAGCGGTTGCAAAATACATCCAAACGTTATAACAAAACCCAATATAAGTACTGAAGCATAAATTTTCAGGTATTTCTAATAGAAGCAACCGGGGCAACCACAAGGGATTGCCCCTACAACCGTACCCGTAGGGGCAATCCCTTGCTCATGCCCAAAATACCTGTTTATTTGTGCTTCAGTACTTACAATAAGGTGTGTCATCAAAGCTCAAAAGGAGCAACCACAAAGGATTACCCCTACAATAACAGCTCTACTCATAGTCTACCAATTGCCCATATTCCATCTTCAATACCCTATCAGCAATATGGAAATAGTGATCATCATGCGTTACCGCGATAATGGTTTTGCCTTGTTGTTTTAAATCCGGTAGCATCACTTCATAAAAATACTTTCTAAATTGCGGATCTTGATCCGCTGCTAATTCGTCTAAAATGTAAATGGGCCTATTTTCTAAGAGAGCGGCTATAAAAGCCAATCTTTTCTTTTGCCCTGTGGATAAGTCAAGGTGGGTAAATTCTTTCTCACGATATTGGGTTTTCTTATCCAATTGCATTAAGCGCAACAGTGCTTTGACTTCCTTATCCTCAATATTGGATAAACCATAGAGTTTATCGAACATGTGAAAATCGGTAAAAATAATCGAAAATAATTCACGGTAACTGGCGTATTCGCTTCTATCAATGGGCTCATGATTCAAATCCAGAGAACCGGTGGTTGGATGATATAAGCCTGTCAACACTTTCAATAAAGTGGATTTGCCGCTGCCATTACCGCCCACTATGAACACCATTTCTCCTTTTTTAACCTCAAAATTAAGGGGCCCGATACTAAATAAAGGTTTACCCTGTTGATCCTGATAAGAGAAAGTCGCTTTATCAAGCTGAATGGCATTGAAATCAGACACTATCGGTTGTTGAACATACATTTCATCAATGATAGTCTCATCCAGTTCTGTTTCTAGTTGCTCTAAGTGTTCTAAAGCGACATGACTCTTGGATAAGATGGGAAAAGATAACGATATCAGGTTTATTGGCCCAATCAGAAATAGAATGGTTGTCGAGACTTTGTAGATTTCATCAGCCTCAATGGTGAAGGACAAGGGTATAATAAAAACCAAAATCGCCAGCAACAAGTAAAAAGACATACGAGAAAACATAAAACTGTTGATTTCTTCTAAACCCACATTGATCTTAAGTTTTTCTGTTTCCTGAGAAAGCGTTTCAAACTGCTCAAATAAGTCATCACTTTTTTTACGATTCATTTTGAGTTCTTTAAAACCGTCTAACAGATGACTGAAATACTGGAAAAATTTGCTCTCCTTTTGCTTGAGCATAAGGAGTTGTTTGGAAATCTTTTTATCATAAAACCAGTAGAAATAGAGAATATTGCTGACAAATAGGAGTACCATAAAAAAGCTAATGGGAGATAACCAAGCCAGATAAACAAAACAAAAAATAACCAGCATCCCCGATTGTGCCAATCCGATCAGAAAGAGTCCAGATTGAGAAATGATGCTACTATCTTGGGTGAGTCGAGTGTACATATCACCTCGTTCGCTCTTTTCTATGGCCTGTAATTCGGCCGAGCGAATTTTATCCGCAATTCTAACCCTGAGTTTGGACATGAACTTTTCAAGCGCAAGCATATTTTTATAAAATGCTTGCCTTTGGGTATAGACATATAAAATAAATGTCGTGAGGTAAACAAACAAGTATTGTCCTTGTAATGTATGAGTTGAAATCATATCAACCGCAGAATTGATGATAGCTAATATTATCGCATTAGCTAAACCTGATAAGGCCGTCATAAAGACAATCTCATTGATTGGCGCGTCATATTCTTTCAGATAGTTGAGTAGTTTCATAATAATGTCTTTTCAATTACAATAGAAAATTGGGGAGGGCGAACACTAAAGGATATCCCCTACGATGTTTTATTTTTGTCAGTCAATCCGAAAAAAGCATTTAGAACTTCAGGATTTCTAAATTTCTTGTGTTCAGTATATCAATTTTTTTACCTTGTTTTCAACTAAAAAATCATGTAAACTGGATAAGGTAGTCAATGCCATATCGGGCAGACACGCCGCTCTGCCCCTACAAAACATAGCAAAATGACGGTTTTGTAGGGGCATCCCTTGCGTGTTCGCCTAATGTGGCATTGGGGCAACGTGGCTGCCCATCATTCCCATACTTAGAATGAGTATTTTGGAACATTATTTTTTGGGGACTCCCTTATCACACCTTTTAGGAGTCAAGATAAACATGAACGATTTAGCAGAAGAAACACAAGAAGCATATGATGAGGGGCAAAAAATGCCATCAAGAAACCATAGCTTTGTGCAAACTCGATTAGCTGGTTTACTGCTTAATGATGACAGATTTACACCTTTTGTTGAATTAAGTTTGGATGTCAGTCAAATAGATTTGTCTCAATTTGGATTGAAAATTAAAGAGGAAATTATACCCGATGTTTGTATTTATCCCAATAGCATCGGCTTTAATGATGAAGATGATGATCTGAAAATGCAAGAAATGCCTTTATTAGCGATTGAAATCATTTTGCCAAAACAGGCATTTAGTGACATTTTAGCCAAATTTAAGGCCTATTTTTCATTGGGTATGAAATCCTGTTGGTTAGTCATGCCCATGTTCAAAAGCATAGCCGTTTATTCACAAGCCCATAAATCGACGATGTTTGATTTGGGAGACACTGAAGTTATTGATAAAGTCATGGATATTCACTTGCCTATTGATAAAATTTTTGGTCAATAATTGGCTTGTAGGGGCAATCCCTTGTGGTTGCCCCAAAATTATTTGTCTGAACATCTATATCACATCCTTAAAACGCAACAAAGGGTTGACATATCTTATCAAAAGCGGGTAATGAGGTGAACACTGTGAAAAAGAAATCTAAAGCTGCATTTTCCATAAATCCCGTCATTCATCGTGGGCAAGATCCAGAATTGTTTTGGCTAGAAAAATATGGTGATGAGGATAACGAAGAAACCTTTGATGTTGATATTCGCGCCTTGTATCGCCATGAACTGATCTCTCCCCAAGTTTTGATGCAAAACTTATATCGCTTCAAAGAAGAGGCGGATTCTTCGCAATCCCCCATCAACGAGTTATTTGGTAATCCCTTGGATAACATTGATTTAAAAAAGGTGTCTGAATATTATCAACATCAAGCTGGTTGGCGCAATCGCTTGATTCAGGGTGATAGTTTATTAGTCATGACTTCCTTATTGGAACGGGAAGGTTTGGCGGGCAAGGTGCAAATGATTTATATCGATCCGCCTTATGGTATTAAATATCAATCGAATTGGCAACGGCGAATGCAGGAGCAGGATGTCAAAGATGGTATTGATAAATATTTGAGTGTTGAACCTGAGCAAATCAAGGCGTTTCGTGATACTTGGGAATTAGGGATTCATTCCTATTTGAGCTATTTGCGAGATCGATTGATTGTTGCCAAAGAATTGTTGACTGAAAGTGGCGCTTGTTTTCTACAGATTTGTGATGAAAATATGCACTGGGTACGGTGTGTTATGGATGAAGTGTTTGGTAGTGAACACTTTGTTTCTATCATCGTGTTAAGAACACGCAGCAATACTCGGGCTAGAAATTTACCGATTTTAAACGATTACATTCTGTTTTATGCCAAAAATATTGAACAGTTAAAATACCATAAAATTTATACGGATAAAGACCGTGATCTGGATAGATTTTGCTGGGTAGAGCAAGACAATGGTGAGGTGGTTCATGTTAACTCACTTGATCATGTTGATAAGAGCTCACGTCTATTTACTTGTGAAAAATTACAATCGACTTCTGGTACCAATACGACAATTCAACCCTTTGAATTTCAAGGTAAAACCTTTACACCGGTATCGGGTAGAGGTTGGCGATGTGCGAAGGATAAATTGGAAAGGCTGGCAGAAAAAAATCGGATAATGATTCAAGGTAATACGATTCGGTATAAGTATTATTTTGATGATTTTCCAAAAACGGAGATCGGTAATTTATGGGTTGAACAGCTGTCTGAAAAAAAGAAGCGTTATATTGTTCAAACGTTTACGAGAGTTATACAACGCTGCATGATGATGACAACGGATCCAGGTGATCTGATTTTAGATCCGACTTGTGGGGCAGGAACAACCGCTTATGTTGCGGAACACTGGGGCCGTCGCTGGATAACGATTGACACTTCGCGTATTGCGTTAAACATTGCGAAAACGCGATTAATGACGGCCGTGTTTCCTTATTACAAATTACATGATCCAAAAAGGGAAGATATTCGTCAAGGGTTTATTTATAAAACGATACCGCGCATCACGATGAGATGCGTCGCGAAAGATGAAGCGCCTGATGAAGAAATCTTGTATGATCAAGCACAAATCGAACAAAAAAAATTTCGCGTAGCCGGCCCTTTTACCTTTGAAACCTTGCAAAGTTTTGAACCCGTTTCGCCGGAAGCGTTGGAAGCAGAGCATCACGTTTATCAAGATATTGAGGGGTTTGAACACAGCATTTTTGAACATCTAAAATCGGCGGGTGTGAAAAATGGTTTAAAAAACGAACACGCCCTTTTTATCCGAATAGAGCGATTAAACAGTCGCTATTTACATGCCCAAGGTTTTTATGAAACGCCTGCAGGTGAGAAAAAAGCCTATTTTCTGATAGGCCCTCAATTTGGTACTGTTAGCAAACTAGGGGTTGATGAAGCGATTAAAGCGTGTCGCGAGCGTAATGATGCTGAGTGGCTGATCATTCTCGGTTTTTCCTTTGAAAGCCAGATCAATAATGAGCATATCAGCACCCCGTCTGGGCATTTTGAAGTCACTAAGGTGCGTATGCACGATGATTTATTGCAAAAAGGCTTACTCAAAAGAGATAAAAAAGCGGCTTCATTTGTGACGATTGGCGAACCGGATATAAGGGTACATCAAACCGGCCAAGAAGTTCAAGTTGAAATTTGCGGTTTAGACATCTATAACCCTGTTCAAGATCAAGTGCTATCTAGGAATCTACATGATATTGTTTATTGGATGGTAGATGATGATTACGATGGCCGTCATTTCATCGTCAAACAAGTCTTTTTTTGCGGCGGTGAAAAAAAAGAATTTAGCAAATGGAAAACCGGCTTACGTAACCAAGTCAAACTCAACATGCGTAAACGGGCCCAAAAAACGTTGAAAATCGAAATAGATGAGGAGGCTTTTGATCGTATTTATGGTTACCTTTCTCACCCAATCACGCTCAACCGGCCGGATCAAAAAATTGCTGTGCGCGTGATTAGTCAATTTGGGGAAGAGAGTACGAGGGTATTGGATTTATAGACGAAGAGGGTGGGCAACCACGTTCACTCTTATGTAGGGGCAATCCCTTGTGGTTGCCCTTAACTCAAAAAAACTGAAGAAGCTTATGCCGTTTGGTGTCCAGGTTTTCCAGGTTGTTGGTTCCAATGAGAAACAGAAGCATTAGACAATATTAAAGAAGCGATTATAGACTACCTTGCTGTTAGAGAAGAGTTAATCCAAGATGTCGAACGAGGCTATGTGGAGTTGTCCAAATCGATGCCAAGCATGAAAGAGAAAAACTATGAAATTTCAGATAACGATTGATCGTGATGAAGACGGTGTTTGGATAGTCGAATGTCCAACAATTCCTGGGTGTATTACTCAAGGAAACTGCAAAACGGAAGCTATAAAGAATATTCAAGAAGCTATTGCACTTTGTTTAGAAGTCAGAGCGGAACAAGGATTACCTTTGACGATTGAAACGCAACAATTGGAGGTTAGCATTTAATGGCTTCTCTACCTCGTTTAAGTGGACGAAAAGTTGTACAAATCTTTACCCAATTTGGTTGGCGAGTAGCACGTCAACGTGGTAGTCACATTATTATGATTAAGGGGGGACATAATGCAACCCTTTCTATCCCGGATCATCCTGAAGTCGCAAAAGGTACATTGCGTGGTTTGATAAGAGTAGCAGATTTAACGGTTTCTGAATTTATAACAGCATGTCAGTAAAGTCAAAAAGACTGAAGAAGGTTAGGCTAAGCTTTCGTTCCAAATTTATTTTGCAGTAGATGGGCAACGTGGTTGCCCACCTCATTCATTTAATTAAGGCAATTCATTCCAATCGCTTTCATTAGAACAATCACCCGTAATCATGGCATTAAAACGAATACCTTTGCCACGCAACAATGAGTTGATGCAATGACATTGGGAACGATAATTCAGGAAATTAAGGCAAATTACAATCAAAGTCTTGTAATATTAAAATTTTCATACCGCTTAAACTTCCTTAAATTTTTCTAAATTCAAAAATACCACAACCAAAATAACAATCACAGTTATTAATACTTTGAGAATTAAGGGTTACATTTTCGTGAAGATCGCCTTTGTCATCAACATAAGAAAATTCAATCAGCTCAAAATGAGCTTTTGCCATTTCTAGTATGGTATTAATTGCAAAAACTCTATGTCCGTTAAATTCAATTCGTTGTGGACTACCTATTGGTATGGAAAGATATAGAATACCACCTGACTGAAGAATCCCATCAAGATTGTTAAATCCACGTAGATGTCCATTAATATCTATTGAATCACCATAACGCCCCAAGCCAAAATGTTCTAAGGCATGTAAACAGGAGATGGAATCACAATAATCGTTTAATGCTATTCCAGCGTCCATGAAATCGCATTGCTTAAAGATCATATTTGAAACTGGCATAGGTGGTGTTCTGATATCAAACACTTCAATTTCCCTAAAGGTTGCTACATGTGCCACAAAACCATCCACGCGAGAACCTATATCAACATGCTTAATCGGCTGTCTTTGAAATATCTTTCTGGCAACCAGTAAATCTTGATGAAAGTAATGCCCTGATGCAGTTCCACTTTCAGTCAATTTTTCGTCTAAAACCGGCACTGCAAACCTTATTTTATATTTATTCTTTATATCATTACTTTTTTTAATGATATAATACTCTTTGATGACAGATGGCAGTCCTCGAAAAGCACGAACAAATTTAACGGCATCAATTCCAAAAGCCAATGTCCACCAATAAAATGGTTCAATAAGCTTCCTCAATTTTCTATTTGATTTTACGACGGATTCTATGCTCATTATCGATATTTAATATCGTTTGTTTTCGATATTTCCCGTTTTTTCGTGTAAAAACTTGAACATCGAAATTTAGATTTTCTTCACCTTGCCTAAACGACAATTTAAGATAAAGGGAAGTTTTCAGTTATTAATTCTTTGTGGCGAGTAAAACTTGCTTTAAGAACCGAATGTCAGCGAAGCTCAATAAGTTATCAGTTACCGATTATGAGTTAAAGTGCAATTTAATCAAAGTAAATGAGGGCGCTTATTGTAAATAGGTGCTTTTATGATCGCCTTGATCTAGGTCAGTTTTTCGGTCTTTATCCGAAAAAAATCTCAAAATCAATCCAATTATCAGTGATCAATGAGTACAATCAAAGAAAGGATCGTTCTAAAAGGCTTATTAATTATAGACTTTTTCACATGACTCTATACTGTTATGTAAGAAAAAAGAATAAAAATAAGTAGTTGATTTTGTTAAATATTTTTTAAATGTCCCGTTGTTCAGTTTTAGATGTCAATATGGGTGAAATGAGTGTTCAATTGTTCAATTTTAAAATATCAACGAGAGGCCAATGAGTGTTCAATTGTTCAATTCTCATAAGATTTTAATGGAAAAAGGAAAGAAATTGGATAATAAAGAAGTTTTAATTACTTTCGAAAAGTTGGATCGTAAAAAGTTAGTCGAAAAATTGAGAAAAAACAGATTGAATCATAAGAGTGATGAAGCGTAAGTAATTGGGTGATGGTGGGCAGCAAAAAGACGCTACCCACCCTACAAGGAATGGTACTT
>QNEL01000134.1 GCA_003645185.1 Candidatus Parabeggiatoa sp. nov. 3 | reverse complement strand
TTCTGGACGAACCTTTTTCATCAATACCTAAGAATTGTAGATTGCTTGAACGACAAAGTTCATTGGTATTTTCTTCTATTTAATACCATTGAATACTATTAAATCAGTGAATGTATATAATACGACTTTTATAATGAATCAATTAGGGCATTGATCTTTTATTTTACCCAAGATTTTTTTTCAACCTGACATGTTTTCAAAACCTGTCAGGTTTGGTTAACCGATGACGGTGTAGTTATTATGATAGACAAAGATTATTGGGAAGAAATCCAAGAAACTTTACGGGAACGAAGTGACAAAAAATCACTTGCCGCCTTACTAGAAGGGCATCGGCAACGAGATCAAGGTATTATCCCATCTGGTAAGACAATTGATGAGGTATTTAATGATCTTCTATAAAATCAATATATTGCACAATACCGACGAGTTCCTTGATTGGTTTAAAATCAATTTCAGGCGCGACACGCTCATCATTTTACTGTGTTTCAGCACTATGGCTTGTACAACAACACCTGATGCGGAAACCGCATCAGTTGTTACCCCAGTGAGTCAACCCATCATACCTCTACAGATGACACATCAAGAAACCCAAACCGTTGAACAGCCAATCAGCTCTGTTCAGATAGAATGGGCACAAAGCAATCTTGATCTGTTAGGATACGAAGTGGGTGAGTTCAATCAGGGATTGACTCCTGAAACTCAAGCGGCTTTAGCTGATTTCCAAAAACAATCAGGATTGCCAGAAACTGGTGCATTGACTTCAGCAACCTTGCAAGCCTTGGAACAAGCGGTAAAAAATTTATCGACACAACCAGAACGAGAAACTGTGCATCTACGTCCACCCGTTGCTTTGGAACGAGAAACGAGACCAACAACAACTGTCATTCAAAATCCAGTATCTCCTCCTCAAGCAAAAACATTTACTGATATCAAAACAATGGGGATTTACCGCGTAGCCGCTCCTTTAGCTGAGATCGGTTATTTTTATAGGCCTCTGAAACAAGCCACGCTTGAAACAGTAGAAATGGCTTTAAAAAGATTCCAACAGGATATTGGGGTTGCCCAAACGGGCATTTTGGATGAGACAACTTGGACAATACTGCAAGGTATTCAAGTCAGTCGCGCCAGAAAAACGGAATTAGAAGCGGCAATTGCTGTAGCCCAAGCTAAGCCATCACAAAGTCAATCTTCCCCTACCTCACAGGCAAATGCCCATGAACTTGTGATGACTGATAAACGGGAAACGGTTGTGATGCAGCCTCCATCGCCACCTGTTTCGACAATTCCAAGCATCAAAGACGCTGATTCAGCAAAACCCACTTTGACTTTAAAAACCGGCGACTCGGTTTATGCCATTGATAAAATTGAATGTCAAGGTGCTCATGAAGCCTTTGTACTCTATTACCAAGGAGAATTACAAAACATCCTGAAAGATAAAGTACAAATTCGCATCACTAAACGTTATGCCATGTGGTATGATGCTCATAAAACCGGTATTTCAGATACAGACTGGTGGTGTATTCCCAAAAAACGCTTTTGTTATTCCACGATCAACTTTGCCGATTGGCGAGGCAAATTCAAACCCAATGACATTGGTGATTTTGAAACAAGATTAACCATTCAAAGTGATTTTGATATCACCTCATTCATTGCGAAATCGTCTAAACAAGCTTGTTCATTTTGATAGCCCAGCATTTAATTTGATTAAATCAATGTAGGGTGGGTGTTGCCCACCATTCAAATACCTTGGAGCAAATTTAATGAGTACGATTCCTATCATTGTTGCAGACGAAGAAGAAACCAAACCTCAATCTGGCATATTAGGCGGTGACACTTCACCTAATAAAGGGGTACATCTTAAACAGCTCACGATCAATCCGTTGAATCCCCTAATCCGTTACAATCAGGAGTTTTTCAACACAGAGTACCACAGAGTACCACAGAGTACCACAGAGAATAAGTAATTCACTTAACAAGTTTTTGCGCGCAACTTCTTAAGTGAGCCTTCGGTGCGCGAAGCTAAATGTGAATTTGATTTTTAAATATATTGTGGTAAGGAACTGGTGACTATGCTATTGACAAAATTAAATATCAAGGTGATCATGATGTGCTGATACTTTTTTACCAAGGCGAATGACAACGCATACTTAAAAGTACAAATTCGCATCACTAAACGTTATGGCATGTGGTATGATATCCGAAGAATTGGTATTTTAGATACCGATTGGTGGTGCATTCCCACAAAACGCTTGTCAATCGTAAAATAGAACGCTGATATGTCACGCAAAAGTTTTTGCGCGCAAAAACTTTTGCGTGACATACTGATTGTCATGATTTTCGCTGATTTTAATCTGATAATGATATAGAATAGTACCCTAATTTTGCCTCTTGTCATGATTAACGCTGATTTTTTTTAATCAGTGTTAATCATGATTATCAGTTTAATCAGCGTTCTATCTGATGACTTTCATCACCTACATTACAACACGACCTTCATTTTAATAGTTTGTAGTAGGCACGCGACTATCTGTTTATTTGCTAAGCTAATTTTCGTTAGCCTTTTCAGCTTTTAACTGCGCCTACTACAAACGAGTAGCCTACTACTGGTAAAACACCTCATTAACAATTGGAGATTAGCCTATGACGCGATCTATTCGTACACTTTTCACAATCCCCTTAGTTGTTCTCATTGTGTTGCTTGCAATGGTGATAATTGGGGTGTCCTATTATAATGGGCAACGGGCTGTGGGTGAGATTAGCACTCAACTTCATCAAGAAATTTCTGCCCGGATTAGGCAACACATTGAACATTTTTTACAAGCTCCTCAGTTGGTTAATGCGCTGAATACCCAACTGGATACGTCTAATTTTGAGTATCTTGCTGAGCAATTCCAACATCAACTGACTGTCTCTGATGTGCCTTATATTTTCTATGGTAATGAGCAAGGGCATTTCGTTGGTGTTCAGCTGATGCAGGATAAAACCGTTCTCAAAATACTTGATGCAGAATCGGAAGAACTACGACACATTTATGAAATAGATGAGTCCGGCGAACGCATTAAACATCTTGAGCGTAAAACGAAAAGATATGATCCCCGTCATCGCCCTTGGTACCAACAGGCTAAAAAGACGGGAGAGGCTACCTGGTCCGATATTTACGTGTCAGCCCATAGACATGTTCTTCAGATTACCTATGCTGTGCCAGTTTATGATGAGAATTATAATCTGCGCGGTGTGTTTGGTGCCAATTTTATTTTGTCTCAAATCTCTGATTTGATGAAAGAAATGAAAATCGGTAAAACCGGGATGGCGTTTATTATGGCTAATACCGGTAAACTCGTTGCCGCTTCCACAAATACTCCGCTTTCTGCAGGGGGGACACATCCCTTGAGTGCCAATAAAAGCAGAAGTCCGGTTATTCAATCGGTTGCCAAGTACATCACGGCTGAATGGAACAGTATTTCACTGTTCGCAAAAGAACAGCGTCAAGCTTTATTGAAATTAGACGGTCGAACAACAGAGTTATCAGTTTACGAGGGGCAGGGCATCCAGTGGCTAATTGCGGTAAGCATCCCAGATAGCGATTTCACTGAAGGCATTAAGGATAACATGCTCTGGACATTGGGATTATCACTGCTTGCGGTTCTTGTTGCTATTATTGTAGGCATCATTGTCGCGAGAAAGGTTACTAATCCGATTCGCCTACTCAATCAACATGTGAAAGAATTAAGCGCAGGTGATTGGAAAAACTGGAATCTCTCAACTGACATTAAGCGACGAGACGAAATAGGTGAATTGGCGCTATCCTTCTCTGTCATGGCTGAACAACTCACTGGTTTACTCAATAGCTTTGAAGATAAAGTTGAGCAAAGCGTTGAAAATATGCACCAGACTAACGTTGATTTAGAAGCGTTATCCCGTTCAATGGCCAATGATTTACGCAATCCCATCACTGAAATTTTGGGATTTACTGAGCAGCTATTACAAAGCCATGACAAACAACTGAATATGCAAGGCCGTCATTTCCTTCAAGTGATTACGTCATCTGGTGAGCAATCTATTGAAATCATTGATTCTCTATTACTCTTAGTGGCGGTGATTTCAAAAGAGAAGGTAAAGACTCAATCACTCGATATGCGCTCTTGTGTTGCATCCGTCACACAAGACTTTGAATCCATTAAGAAAAAGTATTATGGTTCAATCACTGTAGCTGACAAACTACCCAATGCTTTAGGTGATCCTATCTGGGTTAAAGAAGTGTGGACGAATTACTTGAGCAATGGCATGAAGTACGGTGGCACCCCACCCTCTCTTGAAATTGGGGCTGCGGTTAAAGAGGGCATGGTTGAATATTGGCTAAAAGACAATGGCGATGGCATGACAGAGGAAGAAGTGTCAAAATTGTTTGCCCAAGCGACACGACTTGATAGACATCGTGAAAAAGAAGGTTTTGGTTTTGGCCTATTAATTGCCCATCGCATTGTCACAAAACTGGGTGGAAAAGTAGGGGTTGAAAGTACACCTGGAAAAGGCAGCCGTTTTTGGTTTACGCTTCCTGCTGTCAAGAGAGAAGTTTCATAACCAGGCTATCAAGATAATCTGGGTGCTTTTTCCAACACAGAGTTCACTTCAGAGTACAGAGTTTCACAAAGTTATCCATCTCTGTGGTTCTCTGTGATCCTCTGTGTTCTCTGTGTTGCGTTATTAAAAAAGCAACATTTGAATCACAAAAATTGCAGGACTAAGCTTTTAAATCACAAATTGCCAAAGATTGACCAAACTTTGGATATTTTCCCACCCCTGAATCTTTCTGAAACCTTATCATTATGAAAATGATCAAAAAACTCTTTTTACCACTGTTCATCACAATTTCAGGCGCTTTGTTAGGCATTGAATATCTCTCGCCTCAAACGGGAAAAACGGCTCCAGTTCCAGAAGAAGAACGTTTTAACAAACAAATTGCACCTGCCTACACTAAGCTAGTCGATACCTTGCTGGAAAACGGCCAATTGAGAGAAGTTCCTGGGATGCTAGAAAGTGCAAAACGTGTTGAATTACAAGATTATTTTGGAAAAGAATCGGTTTTAAAACATGAAGCTAAAATCCCTGATTTAGACAAGCACACTGCTGTACTCTATCCTGTTCTTTTTCCTGAACGCACCGAGTTAATACTTCAGTTTTCTGATAGCATTTGTCGGACAACGATAGATGTAGCTGGCGATAAGATTTCAAAAGCGGCGAAACGATTACACAACAACATTCAAAATCGAGTCAGTGGGCGATTTATCCGCCAATCTCGTCAACTATATGATTGGTTAATTGGGCCCATAAAAGCGCGTCTTATTCGTCGGAAAATTGATACGCTAATCACGGTGCCTGATGGTGCCTTGCGCCTCATTCCAATGGCTGGATTATTTAATGGCAAAACATTTTTAGTCCATGAATACGCGCTCGGCACCACACCCAGCTTATATCTCACTCACCCACATTCATTGCCCAAAGAAAATGTACAAATCATGCTAAACGGTTTATCAGAAGCCGTGCAAGACTTTTCCCCGCTTTTAAACGTGCCAAACGAACTCAATAAGATTCAATCATTATTTGAGCAAAGTAACGTATTTCTGGATCAAGCATTTACCCTGAAACGGCTCAAACAGAATTTGAACCAAACGCCTTATCAAATTGTTCACATTGCCTCACACGGCCAATTTGATAATAACCCCAAAAACACTTTTATACTGACTTACGATGACAAGCTTACCTTGGACAGGCTTGAAAAGCTTATCAGTAAACGTGATGCTCCTGTCGAATTACTCACACTGAGCGCCTGTCAAACTGCTCTTGGTGATGAACGTGCCGCATTAGGACTCGCCGGAATTGCCATTAAGGCCGGTGCAGGCAGCGCGTTAGCCAGTCTTTGGTCCGTCAATGACGAATCAACTGCCCAAATCATGGAAGCATTCTATACCCATTTGCAAAAACCGACACTTTCTAAGGCCAAGGCTTTACAAAAAGCACAAATACAAGTTGCCAGTGAACAAAGATTCAGACATCCCGCTTACTGGGCAGCATTTATAATTATAGGCAACTGGCTCTGATAAATTTTTTTTAAACCGATTTAAAGTGTTTCATTCACCTCAAATCAAGGTTACACGATTCTATATATAATCTATTATGCATGAAAATAGTTATGAAACAGAAGATGGCATTCCCGTCTTAAGTCAACAGCAATTACAACACTTGCTTGAACGACTCTCTCTCCCCTCCTCACCCCTTGATTTGACTTATTTGACTCAACTGCAATGGGCCTATTTATGTCATTCTGTATTCCATAATCTTTATTTGCTGGCCGGTTATGCCGGCTGCGCGGCACCCTTGACGGCTAAGGATTCGCTAAACAGTATCTTAGCCAATCAAGGCGGGCCTTGTCATGTGCAAACCGTTGGTTTTTTAAGTTTGCTACGTGGATTAGGTTTTCGCGCATATCTAATTGCTGCCAGCATCAATTCGCCCGATGATCATTTAGTGATACGAGTCGATCTAGCCAACCACAGTTATCTTTGCGATGTTGGTAATGGTCATCCTTATTGTAGGCCTTTTCCCTTAGACAGGGAAGACGAACAAGCTTGGATGGGTTGGCGTTTTCGCACCAAACCAGAAGGTCAAAAGTTATGTTTACAACGCTGGCTGGGTGAGGCACAACAATGCCGTTGGAAAACCGTTTATTGGGCTGATTTGACACCCCGTCATTTTGATGATTTTACGGATGCCTTACGCCATCACCATACTCAAATCGGTTACGGCCCCTTTTTACAAAACTTACGGGCGGTACGCATTTTTCCTCACGGACTATTCTGTATCAGGCAGGGTTTTTATGAACGATATTCCATGGTTGGCATGGTACAGCGGCCCATACGCAACTTCGCGGCAGCGAAACGATTGTTGCAAACGCAATTTGGCTTAGCGCAAGCGCCGATTGTTCAAGCTTTAGCGGTTTATCAGGCTAACCAAGTGAAACCATGGGCAACGGTTCTCCCTCATCCAGAATTTCCCCGCATATTGGTCACCGTTTCCAGCACTGATCGGCTAGACAGCCTGCAAACGCTGGGAGAAAGCTTGCTCAAACGCGATCAAGGAGAAGCATTGGTATTATTAGTGGTAGAAAACAGTGTAGTCGAAGCAAATCGACAGGCTAATATAGCCCGATTACAGAATCTACGTGAACAAGGTTTAAAAATCAATTACTTAGACGAGGGTTGCTATGGAAAACCCATCGCTGACAGTCGCCGTATTCAAACTCGTTGGGTGACGCATCAAATAGCGCAAGGGCAGCAATATGATATCGTTTGGATGCTGGATGACGATTTACGTCTGACGAATCTCAGTGTAGACAAGTCAGGACAATTACAAGAAACGGATGATGTTGATCAAATCCAAGCTTTAAGCACATTATGGCAAGAACACCCAGAAATTTCTCTGGCGATTGGTGGCGTAACCGGCGATCCACCGATCCGCCCTGATGCCGTACTCCGTACCCAATTGTTTGATCTGTTAGCCAATTTAGAATGGTTTGCCGCTTTGGCTCCACAAGCCACCTATTCCTCACCCCCTCAACAAGCGATTTTTGCCCTACCCGATTATTATTACGATCACAGTGAATCTAGCAAAACGCATCTTTTTACCCCCTTTCGCTGGCTAAAGCGGCCCGAATCGGGTCAATCGGTACGTGAACAATTTCTCGCCTATTTACAAGCCGCCCTAGGGATTAGCAGCGGTAAATCGATCACACGTCCCCTCTTATTGCGTCCTGATTTCGTCCCCTATTCATCCGTACTGCGCGGCGGTAACGCCGCGTTTTTTGATATCGATGTCTTTGTGGCCCATACCTATCCAAGCGTCACAATCGATCTGATCAGCAGTCGTCGTTCTGATATGTTAGGTAGCGCATTACTACAGCAAACTTACCCCGCTGGCATCTATGCCGTCAATGTGCCTTTACGGCATGATCGGCAACCTGCAGACAAAAGTGCCGGGTTTCAAGGTGGGCAATTGGATAGCGAACGCCTTTGGGAAAGCCTGAACAGTGAAATGTTAGGTGTCGTCTTAAGCCGCTGTATTCTGCCAAGCGCAGATGAAAAAGTAGATGATAGCAGCATGCTCAAGGCAAAATTGTCTGAAAGGAGTCTTTGTCTGCAAAACAATATTAAAATGGCTGGGTACTATCTCCAACACATCCAGCAACAGATCAAAACGGATACCACGACTTGGTGGCACTCAGACGAAGAGATTATGCAAGCACTTGAAACGTTGCTCACTGAACTGGAAACGCTACTGCGCTTGTACCAAGAACCAAGCGATTCAAACCAAAGCAGTTTGTTGAAACGTTTACAAAGCTATGTGACAAATCCCCGTTTGATTGAACAATTGAGTTTGGGATTAGCCGATATACGAACCCAGCCCGCCTTATGGTTAAAAGAAATGCAAAGCATTTTACGAAGCAAAGAAATTTAATGACATTGAAGGGAAAGCGACGAACTAAAAAGAACCCACTTGATTCTAGAATGTTGATTAATCTTTTTTTGAGAATTGGAGTTCACACGCAGTAACGAGCGTAGCGAGATCAACTTTAGTTTGAATTGGAGTTCAATATATCGCAAAATAAATTGTTAACGAAAATTATTATAACGGTATGATTTTAATCATGAAAATTCTGATTTAGACAAAGGAGAATGAAAGGTATATTATCTGGAAATTGCCTTATTATGACTGAGTGTATTTTTTCAGCAAAGGCGTAATCATAAAAATCACATAAATCACAGTTCAAAATGAATTGATTCGTTTAATTCGTCCATTTTTCAATTTTAAAATCAGAACGCATTTCAGCAATTTTTTGATGAATATTGTCATTATAAACAAGAACCATATCATTACAAATGGCCTCACTCGCCAAAATCATATCAACAGTATGTTTTTTGAGTGCCTGATTACTGATACCCGTTCTTTTCCGGTATTCTGATCGAATTTCCCCAAATATTATTCCCCCTTTCTCAGGATTCAATGGTAATATATTAATACATTGCATTATATTATTGAATCCTTTTAATATCCGTGCCCTTTCTTTCTCAGCAAGGAGATATAAACCCGCTTTATATTCATAGACAGATAAATCTGATAGATAGATTTTATCTGTCGGAGAAAGTTTTTTTAAGTTTTGAATAACAGAGGTATAATATAAAGATTGCTCATCTCCACAGTATGACACTATATCTGTATCCAATAAAAAATATTTTTCCATAAACTATTTTGCAAACTTTTCAAACAACGTTTCACTCATCTCTTCTCTAATCTCACGGGTTGCTCTATTCATTTGCTCTGATAACCCGCTAAACGGATGATGATTATCAAGATAATCAGCCAAAGAATGAATTGATTTGGCTTGTTTTGAGTCGATTATGGGTTCTTCTACAGTAATAGAAACCTTAAACTTTCTCCCTTGTAAACAAGCTCTTTTTATTAAATCACCAATGGTTTCATGAGGCAAAACGTTTCTTAAGGTTATTGTCAATGAAGTTTCGTTAATTGCATCCATAATTAATAAAAAAACCTAAAGTTTAAGATAGATTTGTTCTCAGTCTGTCTGTATCCAAAAGAAGTGGTTGTTGCAACATCATTTTGTTGCTTATTCTTTTTCAAAAGGGCCTCGATTGAGTGCAATTTGCTCAATCTCATCAATCTGCTGCTCAGATAAACCATCATATACGCTAGTAGCCCGTTTTAGAATAGGCAAAATAACAGGAACGAAAATCGGGCCTTCAAAATTTATGGCACTGGGGTCGTTGAATGGGATTGATTCTGGGCAGGTGAAGATTGTGTGTATTAATTATTAATTGTTAATGACAAACCCCCTCAATAAATTGGCGTGAAAAATCGATCTGAATCAATTTGGGGCGCTGTCGTTAGGTATTGTGTCAAAATTGCTCTATTTTTATTAGAGTTATAAAAAACAATCAATTAGATAAGTGCTTTTCGTTAACAATTAACAATTAACAATTAACAATTAACAATTTCACGCTAAAGTTTTGCGCGCAAAACTTTAGCGTGAAAAATAATTCTATCACCCTTTGAAGCTTTCCCACCCAACGACCCCAGTGCCAAATTTATCAATATAACCTTTTTTTAGAAATGTGCCTTTTTGATCTAGTGATATTACTAGACTGATTATAGTAAAGCATTAAATAAAAAATGCAATTATTTTACAATCCAAGGAAGATAAACATGACTAAAGCCACTTCTTCACGGCGGCCCCTATTAGCCGTCATTGGTAACGCTGGTACCTTACCGCGCCAAGTCACAGAAACTGCCAAAAAACTGGGATGTTTGGCCGTTGATGCTGGCTTTCGCTTGGTAACTGGGGGCCTAGATGGTGTGATGGCCGCAGTCAGTGAAGGCGCGCACGAGTCAGCACACTATCAAGAGGGTATGGTTTTGGGTATCATTCCAAGCTATGCCGCAAGTCAAGCTAACCCTTGGGTGGATATCGTGATTCCTACCGGTATGCAAATGGGGCGTAATATATTAGTGGTTGCCAGTGCTGATGTCGTCATTGCAATCGGTGGCGGTTCAGGCACCCTCAGTGAAATCGCTTTGGCATGGCAACTCGGCAAACCCATTATTGGACTCAGTGACATTGCCGGCTGGGGAGAACAATTATCGGGGCAAGTTTTGGATGAACGCCATATTCAAGCTATCATTTCAGCTAAAACGCCTGAGGCCGCTATACAAAGCGCGTTAAAGCTGTTGGAACAACCTAGAAAAGAACCTGGGAATATTGGGAGCGGATGGATTCGGAGGGCGAACACGTAGGTTCGCCGTTGGTTCGCTCCAATAGCTGCAAAATTTGGAACGTAAAAACGAGGACTTGAAAAGAAACGAGACAATATGACGACTGAACTACTGAATTTATCAGAATGTAAGGGTTTTGAATGGGATGCTGGTAATTCTGATAAAAATTGGATTGCACACAAAGTATCTCGTTCAGAATGTGAACAATTTTTTTTTAATCATCCACTTTTTATTGTAGATGATGATAAACATTCACAATCAGAAGAAAGATATTTTGCGTTAGGTAAAACCAATGCCAGACGAAAATTATTCGTCAGTTTTACTGTTCGTAATCATTTAATCCGTGTGATTTCAGCACGCGACATGACTAGACATGAAAAAAGGAGTTATAGTCTTTTATGAAAACCAAATTACCCACTTTTGAAACTGAAGAGCAAGAACGTGATTTTTGGTCTTCACATGATTCGACAGAATACGTGGATTGGGATCGAGCCCAACTGGTTTCTATGCCCCATTTGAAACCGTCAGTTCAAACCCTCTCAATTCAATTGCCCGAATCAATACTTGATGGATTGAAAACGATAGCTAATAAATGGAATGTCTCTTATCAAGAGTTGTTGAAAATTTTTTTGGCTGAACGTATAGAAAAAGAACTGGGTTGACAATGTTGTGCCTACCCTCCACTCGCACCTACTCTATGCACATCACTTTGGGGGCATTCCTAAAAAAAGGTCATCAAGATAAATTTTGAAGGCCCGTTTTTCGTTCCAAATTGATTTTGCAGCCCGCTTTTCGTTCCAAATTGATTTTGCGGCCCGCAAACCGCGCTAAAGCTGTTGGAACAACCTAGAAAAGAGCCTGGGAATATTGGGAGCGGATGGATTAGGAAGGCGAACACGTAGGTTCGCCGTTGGTTCGCTCCAATAGCTGCAAAATAAATTTGGAACGTAAAAACCGCAAAAGTAAATAAATTTTTAACGATTCATGAAAATATTAGCAACGCTTGGTGATTTTAGCCGGCTACAGGGGCAATTGGTGTTAGTGGATTTATTACAAGAAACTTGGGAAATCGTGCTAGATTATCTGCCACCTTCTCATTTGCAAGTGTATGGTAAAGGGTTTACCGGCGCTGTTTGGACAGGCAAGCCTGGCACTTCTGATTTATTGGTGTGTGGCTACGCGGCCGTGTTTCGCGTTAATCCAAATCTTTGGTGTGTCACCGATATTTTGCATCGCCCCGATATGAATGATTTGCATCATCTCGCCATCGCTGGCGAACACTTGTATCTGGCTAATACTGGCTTAGATCGTATTGATTGTTATCTTATGAATGGGGGTTATTTGGGAGGCTATGATCTGATTCCGGCTTGGCTAGGGCTGAAACGACAAACACATCAGCATAATCAGGAAGATTGCTTTGCAATTCAACAGCTTGCTTGGACAGAAGAGACACCTCAGTCTTCCCAAGCGCGCGTTTCATCAACCGATGCCTATTACCAAAATCAGGTTGAAACTCAGCTTCCTTTTCATCGCCGTCGTGTTAGGGATTGCATTCACCCGAATCATCTGAGTTGCTTTGGACAACAATTGCTAGTCACTCGTTTTCGTGATCGCTGTGTTCAAGACTTACGAAATTGGCGCATCGTGATTGATGATTTACCGGGTTATCCTCATGATGGCTTTGTTCAAGATGGCTGCTTTTGGCTGACAACGACGAATGGCTATTTGTTGGCTTATGCCGTGGATGCTTTGGGTGTTACGGATCAACTTGTCATGCAAATCGCATTATTTGATCGTTTTGGGCATACGGGTTGGTGTCGCGGTTTATTGGTGACTGAAGACTATTTTATCGTTGCACTCACGGGCATTTATGAACGTAAAATTGTCCGTTGGTGTGACAGGGCGACTGAGCAAACTGAAACGTCAATTCTCCTGATTCGACGAAACGATTTAAGTCTTTGTGCTAGAGTCAACATGGAAAGCGTCTCGAAGCAACCCAAGATTTTTACATTATTGCCTTGGTTAGGGATGGTCACGAAATAATTTCCCGTTTTATAGGAACCCCAGGTTCCACCTGGGGCTATGATCTCGCTACGCTCGTTACTGCGTTTCACATTCAACCCCTTGGGGGTTGGCATATTAATAAGATATCAACTTTTATCTGAGTTTTCTCAACCTCTAGAAATGTCCAAGTTATTTTGTGACGGTTCCTTATGAATAAACTACTCATTCTGATGTATCACCGAGTTTGTGAGCCCTGCCTAGATACCGCTTGCTATTTTACTCGTGGTACCGCTGTCACACCACAAGTCTTCCATGCCCAGCTTCAAGGGTTATCAAAGCAAGTAAGATTTGTGACTTTGAGTCAGGGCATGGCACTTTTACACAGCACAAAATCTCAAACGCTTCCTCTCTGTGCTATCACTTTTGATGATGGCTACCGAGACATATTAGATCATAATATCAGTGATTATCCCTTGACACTTTATCCCGTTGCCCGTCATTTAGGTGAAGCGCATACTTCACTCATTTTTATTGATCATTATTATGCATTATTGCACCGAGCGCAAAAGCGTCAGGGTATTCGTTTAGAAGGTTTATTTGATGAGCATCCTGTGGATATTGATAATAACTTGGCATGGTGGGTAAAAGGGCCAGTCAAGGCATATTTACAAGAGGCCACACCTGAACAACGTCATGCGCTATTGCAACAACTGACTGAAATATTAGCCGTTTCAAGCGTGCCCACGCCGCGACAATTATATCTCTCTCAAGCTGAGCTTTTTCATCTGGCAAAACGGGGAGACGAAATTGGGGGGCATGGCGCGAGTCATCACAGGTTAACGTCTCTTTCGGAAACCGAATTACAGAGAGAATTAATAGAGAGCTATCAATTAGTGGAAAAATTCAGAGGTGCGATGCATAAATCGTTTTGTTATCCTGATGGCCGATATAATCAGCATATCAGTGATGCGGTTAAAGCGGTGGGCTTTGATTATGCCTGTACCGTCGAACTTGGAGACGCTGAACCTCATACGCCCTTTTTTCAATTGCCACGCCTTTTTATGAAAAATGACTTTGTGAATCTAGATTGAGCGAATAGCAGGAAAGGAAAATAATTTTATCTGAAGGGCGAACACGCAAGGGCAGCCCTTACTGATAACTGAAAAACTATATTGTGTTATTTATTGCCTCTATTTGCTAAAATAAGCCTTCTAAAAATTTAAAGGCCAAAAATCATTTATGGCATTAACTAATCTTAATTCCTAATTTTATTTTTATTTCAACCAAAAGGAGGTAGAATGAATAAATAACTGATAGTTAAGAAATCATTCATGGCTCTGCACTTTAATATTTTCAGCACCTATTGTCACCTAGATTGATAATTAACCCTTACCACCTATCCGTTTTCTATAATGCGATGTTTCGACGCGAGCCCTCGCTAGAGACGCGAAGCATCGCGTCTCTACAATGAAAACTGATAGGTGGTAAAATAATTAACCGTAAAATATCAAATATGAAAGCATTAGGAATAACAAAACTTGAAACCCATCCTGAGCAGTTGAGCATTTTGTTAGAACAAAATGAATTTTTATTAATCACAACACAACAGGAGCAGCCATTGGGTATGCTAATACCCTTTTCATCTCATTTAATTGAACAAGGCTTGGTTCACTGGTTAGCCATTAAAGCTTTTGAATCGGGTGATTTGACATTGGGACAATTAGCTAAAGCATTAAATAAAACTAAAAGTGAGATGCTTGATACATTGGATAAATTGAGTATCAGTATTGCTGATTATGATTTGGCGGAAGATTTGGACACTATAGAAACTTTAATGAAATGATGAATTTAATTGTTAGTGACACCACGACATTAATTATACTTGAACGTTTGGATGCACTGTCTATGTTGTGTTCATTGTTTGATCAGATTTTGATTCCACAAGCTGTTATGGACGAATTACTGACGGGTAATTCAGAGATAAACGAGTTGATGCAGCTGGCGGGATGCTATAACGTGGTTTCAGTCAAGACTTCCGAACGTTTATTGGAACTGTATCAATGGCTGGATAGGGGAGAAGCGGAGGCCATTGAATTGGCACTGACTCGTCAATTGCCAGTGATTATTGACGAGCGCAAGGGTAGAAAAATCGCACGACAAAAACAGTTATCCGTTATTGGTTTAGCAGGGTTAATAGTGTTAGCTGCAAAACGCCAGTATAAGACTCCAAAAGCGGCGTTAGAATTATTGGATAAAGCTATTTTATCAGGATTTCGTTTATCCAGTAAACTTTATCAGCAAATTAAAACGGCCCTTTCGGAAATTGAGAAGAAGTGATTTAGGAATCCTTGTTATTTTTGCTATTGTGTTATCCATTGTCTATATTTGTTGCTAAAATAAATCCTCTAAAAATTTAAAGGCCAAAAATCATTTATGGCATTAACTCATCAATATATCTCTTAGCACCCATTACTTTGGCCCAACACTTTTTTTTTAATACCAGTAAAACTAAAAACTGGCGTGAACAGTATTTCACATTTCACTTAAGACGTTTTTGCGCGCAACTTTTGCGTGAAATGGTGCATGGCACGATTTTCAAAGCCGCCTTCAACGCAGAGTACCACAGAGAATAAGTCATTTTTGCCCCCGTTTTTGCGCGCAAAAACTGTATTTAACGAAGCTAAATGTGAATTTTATTTTTAATTATATTCTGACATTATGTGTGTTTATACCCTGAATTTGCAAACTGATAGGTGGTAAGCAATATATAGCGTTTCCCTTTTGAATAAATCGGGCCGTAGCAAAATAAATTTATATCCTGGTTATATAAGTTCAGATAAATATTTTGGCCCAAACCTGACAGGTTTTCAAAACCTGTCAGGTTTTTCTAGTTAGTGATCTAAAAATAGGAAACCCAGGCAAAAAGCGAAAGATCAGAGAAGGCTACGTCTGCATCTCGAAAATGAATATGGCGTTATAAAAGGTTCACCGCTTTTTTCAAAAGACTTACGATTAAAGGTTCACTTTTATTACTTTTGTCCTGAAACTCATGCTACAAAGTATATTTCAAAAATAATACAAAGTAGTTCAACCTTTCTGATTTTCAATGATCTCGACAAATAGGGGGCAACCACAAGGAATTGCCCCTACAAAAAAACGGGTATGTAGGGGCAATCCCTTGTGGTTGCCCTTGTGTGAAGCTTTCCCACTCAATGATTGCCAATGAACGAAGTTGATGAAAAATTGGCTAAAGAACTTCTTGAGGTTGAAAGTGAAACAAGATGCTTTATTGAAATTAGCGAAGCCTCTGATAATGTTGATTCGGTGATCAAAATAACATGGCTTTGAGAGATATCAAGGAGAGAAAAAATGCTCAACAATTATTTGACACAAGCCATTCACAATGCAAAAATCAGTGAATTAGAAGAATTCTACAGAAACAAAAGCTATCAAGTTATTAAGAAACAGACAGTAGAGGATATGGCTTTTGATCTGCTCGTTAAAAAGGGTGATAGACAAATTATTTTCGATGTTAAAACGGCACCACTGACAACGATTGCTAAGGAAAGCATTTTAAGACAGCAAAAATTAGCGAAAGAAAAAGGGTTCGATTTTAGGTTGGTTACTGTTTCAAGGCCAAAGTCTCCTTCGATAGACATTGAGTGGTTGCATGATGAATTAGTTAAAAAATTTGATGACGCTTCCGGGAGAATTAGACAATCTTGCCACACACGTTTCTGTTGAAGATGTCGAGTTTGAGTACCAATCTATCCATATTTCAAATCGTGTAGCAGAAGTTGAAGTGTCAGGTGTTATTGATATTAAGTTGCAATATGGTTCAAATTCTGATTTCAAAAATGATATGGGAGATGTCATAGAGGATAGTTTGGATTTTTCGTGCAGTCTTTTATTGGATATGCCTCACTCAAAAATTATTAGCGTAGATTGGGCTTTTGATTAGCTGATAAAACTGATGAGATGATCTATGACTTTTCAGGCTTGTGAACGTTTCAAAGGTTGCTAATCTAGCTCATCACTCTTTCTTAATTGCAACTCATTCACCACAAATTATTGGAAGTCGGCGAGATATTGCTATTGGGTTGGAAGGGGGAATTTAAATTAAGTACTGAAGCACAAATAAACAGGTATTTTGGGCATTCGCCCTGGATTGCCCCTACGGGTACGGTTGTAGGGGCAATCCCTTGTGGTTGCCCCGATTGCTTCTATTAAAATACC
>QNEL01000133.1 GCA_003645185.1 Candidatus Parabeggiatoa sp. nov. 3 | reverse complement strand
CCGCAATCTGGATACGAATGACGTTGAAAGCGAAGAAAGCAGTTTTGCGCTTAAATATCATGGGCGATATCAAGATGAATGGGATTTTGATTTACTGGCGGCCCGTCATTTCGATGAAAACGTTTTTGGTTTTGGGATAAGCAAAGATGTTTTAGAAGCACTTTGGCGTTTCGATATCACAGCGACTCGTTTGAAAGAGGGTGGTACGGCGATTGCCTTAGTCACGAATATGGATTATTCATGGGTTTGGTTTGAACGCAACTTTTACGGTTATATTGAATATTTCCGTAATGGAATCGGTGAAACCGAACCCTCTCATTATTTATCGCCCGATCCCGCTTTACAAGCGCGTCTTCAGCGCGGTGAAGCGTATACATTAGGCCGTGATTATCTTACCAGTGGGGTACAAATTGAAATAACCCCTTTATTTAATTTCTATACCAGTTGGCTTGCCAATTTACATGATAGCAGCGGTATGTTTCAACTGCGCGGCATTTACGATTGGGCAGAAAACCTGCAATTGATCGGCTGGTTAGATTTACCTTATGGAGAAACAGAAAGCGAATTTGGCGGCATTCCGATAAATAGCGGCCAATATAGCGCACCTGGTGAAAGCGTTTATCTGCGTTTAACTTATTATTTCTGATATGAATATATGGGGCGAACACGCTATAGGGCGAACACGCAAGGGCAGCCCCTACATTACGTCTGTAGGGGCGATCCTGCGTGTTCGCCCCTTGTATTTCTTAAAAATTATGGAAGCTATTATATTCACAGGCATACAAGCCACTGGCAAATCGACTTTTTATAAACAATACTTTTCTGATACTCATATACGAATAAACCTTGATATGCTCAAAACCCGGCATCGCGAGGATATTCTCCTAAAAGCCTGTTTACAAGCGAAACAAAGTTTTGTCGTTGACAATACCAATCCGACGATTGAAACGCGCCAAAAATATATTAAATTGGCAAAAACCGCCGGTTTTCAAATTATTGGCTATTATTTTCAATCAAAAATCAAAGCCGCTATTCAACGCAACAAGACACGCACTGGTAAAGCCTGCATTCCAGAAAAAGGGATTCAAGCCGCTTATGCTAAACTACAAATTCCACAATTTTCGGAAGGATTTAATACCCTTTACTATGTGAAAATCGGCCCAGATAATCAGTTCATCCACGAAAAATGGTTAAAAACATGAAATTTGATGACTTTGATAGCACAATGCGGGTTTTTGAAACAGCTTCAGATTATTGCGTCTTACCCAATTTATACATGGTAGCGCGACTAGATGGCCGAAATTTTACCCGGCTGACTAAAGAAGTTCATCCGTTTGACGTGCCTTATGACAGTCGATTCCGCGATATCATGATTGAAACCGTAAAACACTTAATGAACTGTGGTTTTAAAATTGATTACGGTTATACGCAAAGTGATGAAATTTCACTGTTATTTGCTTTGCATGAAGACACTTTTAATCGCAAAATGCGTAAATACCATTCCGTCTTAGCTGCGGAAGCCAGCGCGAAATTTTCCTTATTATTAGGCGAAATGGGTTGTTTTGACTGTCGCATTTCGCAACTGCCGACAACAGAATTAGTCTGTGATTATTTTCGCTGGCGACAAGAGGATGCACATCGGAATGCTTTAAATTCACATTGTTATTGGCTGTTGAGAAAACAAGGGCAATCGCCACAAGCCGCGACAAAAGCCTTATTAAAACGTTCGGTGGCCGACAAAAACGAACTGTTATTTCAACAGGGGATTAATTTTAATGACTTACCAAGTTGGCAAAAAAGAGGTGTTGGTTTATATTGGGAAACCTACGAAAAAGAAGCCATGAACCAGAAATCAGGACTTCCCGTGATCTGCACACGGAAACGTGTTAAATGTGAATTTGAAGTACATAAGAAAGAGCAATATACTCATTTTCTCTTCAATATTTTAGGAGAACAGGGTATGGGGGATTAAGGGTTGTGGTTGATTGGCACTTTGTCAAGCGCCCATTTCCGTATTGAGACAGAAAATAGCAGGAGAAAGACGATGTAATTCATTGATGTAAAAAAAGATTTTGCGTTTCAAAAAGTTTTTGGTAGTGAAGAATCCAAAGACATTCTCATCAGTTTATTAAACGCCATATTGGATTTTGGCGACAATCTCATTGTGGATTTAACGATCATCAACCCTTATCAAATACAGTTGGTTGGGGTGCATTGCTATTTTCCTGCTCATACCTTTAATAGCCAGTACAACGAAACGTCGTTCACGAAGCGTGTGAGAAACGAAGTTCAGCGAAGCTAAATTAACGAATTAAGTTCCGCAAGATGAGATCATATAGCCTAGATAAATTTTGAATCCCTGAGCTTAATTCAATGGCATTGAGCTTGCTTGGAGTGAGGTACGAGTTCCAATACAAGATAATAGATGAATGGTTGGACTTCCTGTTGTCAGTCCAACCTACGAATTGCTTTTAATCAACCCGTTTCATCTTTAAGTTGTTTAATCTGTTCCCCACTGAGTGTATTACCGAATCAACGTCTAAAGTGAGTTATTTTCCGAAACTAAAGCAAAATGTTGGTTTCGGGAAATCAGCTTCACTCCCGAAACAACTGTTAACTATTTTTTCGAGATAATTGAAGGGAAATAATATCAATAAATCTCATCATATTTTTCAGAAAATTCATCTAATGTACCTTCAAAAAGCAATTTCTTTTCATACCCATATATCGTTATCTTGTAATCATCATCAGATATATCAACTTCACATAGATAATCCAAATAATCGTCTCTCTCATAGTCATCAAACATAAACTTTAACAACTGTCTATTTTTCAGAATAGCACTTGGAGTAGTTTGATTTAATGCTGCTATCAGTATTGGAGCCCAGTTCTCTACATGTCCATCCATGTTGAAATACTTGGAACATAAATATTTGTCCCCATTTTCTATCCTAATTTTTGCTCTTGTCCCCATTTTTTTTCTCCTACTTTCTTCTTACACATAACGTTCAAGCTAAGCCGCGCAGTCTTTGCAGCAAAGGCTTCAGCGCATTGTTAGACTTTTTGTTGTATTTGAATTTGGGCCAGATTCATGATTAAACCTATCAAAGTCAAATACTTTAACTTAGTAATGCCCCCACATCCTGTAAATTTTGAGCAATTTCTCATTTTCAAAAATTTCATAAACCAATCGATGTTGTTTATTGATACGACGACTGATTAAACCCTGCATATCGCCTTTTAAAAATTCATATTCTGGTGGATATTGAAGAGGATTGAATTTAATGATTTCTAGCAATTTTAATGTTTTGTTTTTCAATCCTTTTGATGCTAATTTTTTCGCATCCTTTTGAGCTTGTGACATAAAAATTAATGTATACATTACCACTCTAACTTATCCAATGTGACACCATTTTTTATCGGTTCATTTCTGGCTTCTTTAATACTTTGTACCATACCATCAATTTTTCTTAAATAATCATCATCACTGATATATTCATATTGTTCTAAAATTTTAATTTCGTTTTTTGAAAAATGATTTAATAACCAACAAAATTTTTCATTTATGCTGTCATCAATTTTTAATGTAATTGTTTGCATACCAGTTCCTTTTCAGTCAATCTGAATATTCGTTTTTCTTTCAGCAGCTATACTTAGCATTGTCATAAATTGCGCTTTTTTTAACAGGCACAGCCAACAGCTAAAGCAGTTGTCTTAAAGCTCAAGTCACCTAAAGGTGACTAATCCAATATATCCATACAATTTACAATGTTTTTACAAAAAGCAAAAGCGCAAATTATGGCGGTTGGCAGTATAACTATATTATTATTATTATCAGGCATATTTGCCCTGATATGACATCATTTATATTCACCATAATTATAATTAAACTGTTGATATTAAATATACAGAATAATAAAATGGGTCAGTACCCTTATTATCCTTTAAAAAGTTGAAGTTGTGTTTTTTCATCACATCCGAGTTGTTTACTTTTTTTTGTATTCCGGTATAACCAATTGTTATTCTTAATAATTTTTCAATTTAAACTTTAACATTTTTATTACACAATGGTGTTCCCGTTTGTAATGATGAACTAATTTCCTTAATTAGATTTTTATCCAGAACGAATTTAAATAAATCTCTATAAGCCGACAGTCGTTGTTTGTTATTTTCACCCAATTCTAAATGTTTATCAACATCAAAAGCAGCAACCACTTCAATATCAAAAGGCTTATAACCACCGTTCTCCCAATGCTTCAAGCCGATGGCATCATCAGCGACTTTGTCGCGATAGTAATGAATTCCCTGAATCAGGGAGCTTGCACAATTTCCGATACCAATGATTGCTACTTTAATACGATTCATTTTGATTTGTTGTCTCTGTAGTTATGAGTGAAGTTGATGATTTTATCACAATCAACCAAAAACAGGATAGAAATATATCAATCATTTCTAACCTTTTTGCCCGTATATTGATAAAAAATGTTAGAGACTTCATCAAATACAAGTTCAAGAACATTATTCATAATCAGTAGATCGAAAACTTTTTTGATGATCTTTGTAGGGCTCCTTTCGTTGTCCGTCAAAAATCAGTTTTTTCCCCTTAAGTCTCGCCCGCTTGCCCACCATTTGATGACATAAAACCTTATATATTTAATTGTTTTTCGATCTACTGATAATAAATTATAATAAATTTCTTAGACAAAAAAATGTTTTCAAATTTTTTTTGGAAATATTTTTTCTTCTCCCCTTCCCATTTTAAGTTGGGTTATCTTTCAAGGGGTTCCATCGGTTTGTCGCTACACAGACAATAGTAATTATCAAAGTAATGCTCTAACGAACGAAAGCGAGTGTAACACCGTCTCGGGGAATAGTCTATATTATAGCCCACTCGCCATCCGGCAAAGCCAATATTAGTAGCGCAAACATAATACACACTCTCGCTGCCGCGCGCCTTCACAGCGAAGGGATTAATGCCGGCTGGTAGGGCTTAGTCCGTTTTTTGGCAAACTGTTGGACAATATTGGTTTATCGTTTTAACCCACTTCACATCTGCTTGGGCAACGGATGAAAGGCCCATGGTGCCCACCAAAATGACTAATGTTAATTGTTAATTGTTAATTGTTAATTACAAACTCTGATAGAACGCTGATATTTCACATTTCACGCGCGCGGTGAAGCGAAGCGAAACTTTAGGGTCGGCTCAAAAATAATTTCCTCAATCCTTATACACCACTATTGATGTTATAGAGGATATTGGGGGAAGTTAATTTTTCATCGATCCTTAGCGTGAAATCAAGTTTTTGCACGCAAAAACTGGCACCCTTCATTATCCGCAAAAAGGGCTTGCGCGTGGGATTGCCCCTACAAGATATAATGGGCATGTAGGGGTAATCCGTAGGGTTGCCCCCGATATTTTTGAAGGGTGCCCAAAAACTGGTGCAAAAAATGCTGATTATGGCCTGATTTACGCTGATTAAATTTTAGCGTACCTCCAAATCCGCAAAGAGTCACTCTTTGCAGACTTTCTTTATCGTAAACTCTGGCAATGACTTGACCCATATTAGTTGTTATAACACTGATTCTTAATTGAAACAGTATTACCTCTTCTTCACGATCTTGAGAAACCTGTTGGAAAGTGGTTACACAATCCCAACTATGCGTCGTGGCAAAGACTTGGACGTTTAAATCTTTGGCCAGTTTGAAAATGAGTGCCCATACTTTAGGTTGCACTGTGTAATGTCGGCCATTTTCAAATTCATCTATGAGTAAAAATCGGCCTTTTGCTTGTACGAGATAAGAAAAATTTGCAAAATTCGCCTGATTCCATCACCATAACTCCCTAGCGGTTCTAGCTGTTCTTGTTCTTTAATCATTGTTCACGCCATTTTTGGTTTATGCTAATATTAAACACTAGTATTAGTCTGATTTTAATCTACATCATTCACTCTATTTAAAAAAGGATTATTCACAATGTTAAATGCCTATAACGGTATCAATTATCGTCGTTTTTGGATTGCCCTATTGATGTTATTAACGGCTTCTGCCTACTCACAAACGCAGTCAGATTTGACGAGAGCCATTGACAATGCATTGAAGGCCAGTTGTTTAGATCACAGTCAAACCGGTGTTAGCATAATGGCCGTGCCGAGTGGCGATGTTGTTTATGCCTATCAGTCGGATAAGCCCTTGTTGCCCGCTTCCGTCATGAAACTCGTGACAACGGCGGCCGCTCTTGATGCAGAGAATTTGGGCCCAAATTATCGTTTTAAAACGCTATTTGGGTATAGCGGTAACCGGAAAAACGGAACGATTCAGGGCGATTTAATCATACAAGGTGGCGGTGATCCGAGACTGTCTACCGAACACCTTTGGACTATCGCTAACCGAATTAAGGGTAGTGGCATTAACGAAGTAACGGGCAATTTAGTGATTGATACGCATTTTTTCGATGGCTATGAACGTGCCCCGGCTGAATTGGAAGTTGAACATACCCAACGGCCTTATGATGCCAAACTGAGCGCATTCTCTTTGAATTTCAATACCCTTGCGATACATGTTCAGCCTGGCAACGCTGCGGGTGATCCCGTGAAAGCTTGGTTAGATCCAGCTGTGCCTCATATCCATTTGCGTAATAATGCTAAAACAGCTCAAAAAATAAAACGAGGTAGAAGAAGCAGCTTATGGGCGCATAGAACTGAAACTGAAAGCGGCCAGGTAGAAATAGAACTGAGAGGACTACTGCTTTTAAGAAAAAAGCTTTTAAAAAAATGGTCTTCATTCATTCCAGAAATCACGATTTATATCAATATCGATAACCCAACGTACTATGCGGCAGAAACTTTCCGGGCACTGTTACTGAAAAGCGGGATTCAGATCAAGGGTGAAACTCAAATCGTTTCCACCCCAATCAACGCTAATAAATTGTATGAACACTGGTCAGACAATTTATCCTTGATTTTGAAGGACTTAAATGCGTACTCCAATAATTTAACGGCAGAACAAATTGTTAAAACCATTGCCGCAGAGCGTTATGGCAGCCCAGGAACCCATGCTGAGGGGATAAAACTGATGGCAGAATTTTTACGCCGCCACCATATTAATACTGACGGCGTAGTCATAGTAGATGGTTCAGGTTTATCCCGAAAAAACCAGATGACAACGTCTACCATAACCGATTTACTCGTCAAAATGTATAGACGTTTTGACATCGGCCCCGATTACCTCGCGTCATTACGTGTCATTGGCAGAAAAGTCAATCCAAAGCGTTTAAAAGAATCGCCTGCGCGTGGAAAAGTGCGAGGGAAAACAGGTACATTAAATGGTGTGAGTACCTTAGCCGGTTATGTCGCCAGTTCAAAAGGCAGTATTTTCGCCTTCGCCTTCTTTTTAAACAATAACCGATGTGGTTATTCTCCAGCAGATGACATAGAAGACAATATCATCACAGCCATCTACACCTTCGCAGATCAACTCCCCAATTCCAAAACTCCCTCAAGCCTTCTAAAGGAGAGCAAACAGATTGATGATAACTGATAACTGATAACTGGTAACTGATATGAAAGTAGCCTTTGTGGGTGGTGTTAAAAGTGGTAAATCTCGGTTAGCAGAGGATTATGTACGAAAAATGGCAGGGGAATCAAAACCAATCTATTTGGCAACGACTGAATGTTTGGATGAGGAAATGCTGAAGCGCATTGCTGAACATCGACAACGTCGAGAATCAGCGTTTGAAACGATTGAAGAATCGTTGGATTTATTAGAAGTGCTTAAACAGTGTGATCGGCCCGTGTTGGTTGAATGTATCAGTATGTGGTTGAATAATATGCTTTTTCATGAAAAACAACCCGCCGACATTTTGAGCATTTTGGAAGAGATTTTGAAGCTGCCTCAAGATATCGTATTCGTTCATAATGAAGTCGGGCTGGGTATAATGCCTGATAATCCATTAGCGCGGCAATTTGTCGATTTGTCGGGAAGAGCCGGGCAATTGTTGGGACAGTATTGTGATGAAGTTTATTTTTGTTTGGTTGGTATTCCAGTTGAAATCAAAAAGGAAAACTATAGATGTTCATAAAAATAATTTCACACCAAGGGCGAACACGCAGGTTCGCCCCTACAACAAAATCGCGTCGCTACTTCGTTTAACGGAATCAACCTGTATTGAAGCGTGTTTTTTAGGCCGTCGGATTTGAAAACGGATAGCCAGTCACCTATCCTGTCAAAGAATCTGATTTAAAAACAGTTGTGCCCGATCTGTTTGAGGATGATTGAAAAACTGTTCTGGTGTATTTTCTTCAATGATTTCCCCCTCATCCATAAAAATGACGCGATTGGCGACGGTTTTTGCAAAACCCATCTCATGCGTCACACAAAGCATTGTTATCCCTTCTTGTGCCAGTTCAATCATCACGTCGAGTACTTCTTTAATCATTTCTGGATCAAGGGCTGATGTGGGTTCATCAAACAGCATGATTTGGGGATTCATACACAGGCTCCTAGCAATAGCAACCCGTTGTTGTTGGCCTCCCGATAATTGACCGGGGTATTTTTGCGCTTGTTCTGGAATATGCACCCTATCCAAGTATTTCATAGCAATGCTTTCTGCTTCTTTGCTGGGCGTTTTGCGAACCCAAATCGGCGCAAGCGCGCAATTTTCTAAAACGGTGAGATGCGGGAACAGATTAAATTGTTGAAATACCATGCCCACTTCTCGACGTGTTTGTTCAATGTGTTTTAAATCATCATTGAGTTCGGTGTCATCCACGATAATTTGCCCCCGTTGATGTTCCTCAAGGCGATTAATGCAGCGTATTAAAGTCGATTTTCCCGAACCTGATGGCCCACAGATAACAATATTTTCACCCTTCTTAACTGTCATATTGATATCTTTTAAGACATGGAACTTATCGTACCATTTGTGTACGCTACGCATTGATATCATTGTTTTGTCAGACATTTTTTTCCTCAATTCAGAAAAAAGCTGGTTTTTGAAACGGGGCAACCACAAGGGATTGCCCCTACAAAAGCCGGTCGTAGGGGCAATCCCTTGTGGTTGCCCTTTTGCCAATATTTATCTTGATGACCCTTTTTTTAGAAATGCGCCCAGATTCAATTACGTTTGTGTCCCGTATATCATTGTTTTGTCAGACATGTTTTTTTCCTCAATTCAGAAAAAAGCTGGTTTTTGAAACGGGGCAACCACAAGGGATTGCCCCTACAAAAGCCGGTCGTAGGGGCAATCCCTTGTGGTTGCCCTTTTGCCAATCTTTATCTTGATGACCCTTTTTTTAGAAATGCGCCCAGATTCAATTACGTTTGTGTCCCGTATGTAATTTGTCTTCTAAACGCTGGCTATAACGAGACATGCTGAAACAAAATAGCCAGTAAATCACGGCGACAAAGACATAGCCTTCTACGGCATACCCTAACCATTCCGGATCAGCGAAGGCCGATTGTACCACGGCTAATAAATCAAATAACCCGATGATGAGTACCAATGTGGTGTCTTTGAACAACGCGATAAAGGTATTGACGATACCCGGAATCACTAATTTTAATGCTTGGGGCAAAATGATTAAAAGGGTGCTTTGCCAATAGCCTAATCCTAATGATTCTGCGGCTTCATACTGCCCTTTTGGAATCGCTTGCAAACCGCCGCGCACGACTTCTGCCATATAAGCTGATTCAAATAACACGATGCCTATCAAGGCCCGTAGCAATTTATCGAAATTCACGCCTTCGGCTAAAAAGAGAGGTAGCATCACTGATGCCATAAATAAGACGGTTATCAGGGGAACGCCGCGCCAAAACTCAATAAAAAAAATACATAACGATTTGACAATGGGCATATTATCCGCCCGTCGCCCCAAGGCTAATAAAATACCAATCGGTAAGGATAGAACAATGCCAATCACTGCCAAAACAAGCGTTAACATCAATCCACCCCATCTATGGGTTTCGACTACTTCTAGCCCAAACGCGCCGCCATAAAGTAAGTAAAAGGCGATGATGGGATAGCCCACTAAGGTGAAAATACCAATCCAATGCTTTTTGGGAAAATGATCAATCAAAAGCGTAATCACCAACAAGGCCAATAATATAAAAGCCGTATTAACCCGCCAATAGGCTTCGGGGGGATAAAACCCATAGATGAATTGGCTAAAACGAACATTCACAAATACCCAACACGCACCACCACTGCTACAAGCGTCACGGCTCTCTCCAACCCAATCGGCATTGATAAACCCCCATTGCACAATAGGCGGTATGATGAGATAAAGCAGATAGAGACTGAAAAAAGTCAGTATCGTATTGAAAACTGAGGAAAAAAGATTTTTTTGTAACCAGCCTAACACGCCTACTGAGGCAATAGGGGGTGACAAATTCGGGGATGGTTTATACGTTGTCATTATTACCTCTCAACTAATATCACTTTACGGTTATACCAATTCATCAATAACGAAATGACTAAACTGATGGTGAGATAAACGGCCATTGTCATTGCAACCACTTCTACGGCTTGCCCGGTTTGATTGAGCGTTGTGCCTGCAAACACGGCCACTAAATCAGGATAACCGATAGCCGTCGCTAATGAGGAATTTTTAGTCAGATTGAGATATTGGCTGGTGAGTGGGGGAATAATAACGCGCATGGCTTGTGGAATAATCACTAATCGCAAGGTTTGATTTTTACGCAAGCCTAAGGCATAAGCGGCCTCAGTTTGTCCATAATTGACCGATTGAATACCAGAACGCACGATTTCGGCTATAAAAGCCGCAGTATAAATCGACAAAGCAATCAAGAGGGCCGTCAATTCTGGAATCACCGCAATACCGCCCCGAAAGTTAAACCCTTTCAATGCAGGAGTCTCCCAAGATAACGGTGAACCGATGACTAAAAAGGTTAATAAAGGCAAACCAAATAGCAAAGCAAGGGCAACATAAAAAACGGGAAAAGTTTGACCGGTTTTATCAAGACGGTATTTTGCCCACCTTTTCACAATCATGATCAAGCCTATAGCAATCGCTAAAGCGATGCCCACTAACCAAAACTGTTCTCCAAATACCGGTGCAGGTAAATACAAACCCCGCAGATTTAAAAAGACCAGATCGTTCAAGGCCCAACTTTGACGCGGGTGTGGCAAAGCGCGTAGTACCGCAAAATACCAGAAAAATTTGCAGCAATAACGGAATATTGCGAAAAATTTCAATATAAGCCGCAGCCAGTTTAGCGATCAGCCAGTTTTGGGAAAGCCGCGCAATGCCAATAGTAAAACCCAGCACCGTCGCCAAAAAAATCCCCAATGCTGAAACCAAAAGCGTATTCAGCAAGCCTACGATAAAAGTATGTCCATAAGTGGACGTTTCATTATATTCAATCAAGGTTTGAATAATACCAAAGCCCGCTTCATTGAATAAAAAATCAAAACCCGTACTAATCCCACGTTGTTCCAGGTTATGTAATGTATTACCAATGATATAAACAAAAAAGGCAATCACCCCGAACAACACAATCGCTTGAAATAGGATTGCGCGCATACGCGGATCATGCCAAAAAGGCGGCTTTGTCGGTGTCAGGTTTTCTTGTACGTGAGTTGTCATTTACACTTCTCTTAAAAAAAAATTTGGGTAATGCAGCATAAAGGTGATGTCGTTATAGATTCGATAGAACGCTGATTTGACTGATTGTCATGATTAACACTGATTAAATTAAAGCTTAATAAAAAAAATCAGCGTTGATCATGATAATCAGCGTCATCAGCGTTCTATTCGATGCTTTGATAATATATTGATCATACACTTTCAAAAACCCGATAATAAATACTTTCCATCGTATTATCTAATGCATCAATGGTTGCATCTATCGTTTTGATAGTTAAACCCATTTCTGAGACTTCGATTGGTTCAACCGTATTCTCTGAAAAAAGATAAGCCCCCACTTTTTCCTTATCTAATACCGCTTCACGTTCATACCCTAATTCTGCTATATCTTTTTCTGATGCTTGGTTCAACATAATCAGATTGTTAAATTCTTTGATGATATAGTCACTATGGGTACTCAAAATGACTTTGAATCCTTTATTGACGGCTTTAGCAAAAAGACTTGCCACAACCCGTTGGCTATCGGGATGTAAATTTAATTCGGGTTCATCTATCATAATCACATCACCTTGTTGAGCAAGATGTCTAAAATAAAGCACCAAACCGGATAATGATTTAACCAATGACGAAGAAATATGTAACTCTAAAAGGTGTTGACTATTTTGTGGCGTGAACTGAATATCTCCATAATCTGAAACCAAAATCTGGCCTTGTAATAAAGCTTCAATTTCATCCGCAAAATCCGCAAAATGGCTTTCATTTCGAGTAATATAACCTAAATCATTGATAAAAGACAAATAATCACTAATTGCTAAAGGGTAACGAGGTATGAAATGATCCTTTTGAAGGGATTTGATAACCGTTTCTAAATCCTCTTCAGCCAACAGTTTTTGTGAAAAGTCATCCATTATCGCGACTTTTTGTCTAAAAACCTCTTTTGCCAACAGATTAATCGCGGTGCGTTCCGCCGGAAAAAAATAGATAGACTGGGGCAAAAAATCACTGATTTTCACCACGGGTACAATCCTTTTAGAGGCAAATATTTTTAATATGGCCTCATCAATTTTATGGTCATTCATTTTGTACACGCCATAAATTAAATAAGCCATATAAGACTTACCCATATTATTTCGCCCTGCAAAAATGATGAGGCCTTTAGATAAATCAACCGTACCTTCTTTAATCGTACCCAAGTTTTTGACTTGTATTTTCATGCTTCACTTTGATTGATTAAATTGATTTGAATATAGCGTTTCCCGATCTCATGACGTACAGTTATATCAAGAAAATCAAACCGCAAAATAAATTTTGCACTCCAAGAAGGCCGCAAAATAAATTTTGCACTCCAAGAAGGCCGCAAAATAACATGCATTCCAATCCTGCCGCAAAATAACATGCATTCCAATCCGGCCGCAAAATAAATTTGGAACGATAATGATTTGTACTTCATTCAATCGGGAAACGCTATAGTACAACAGATAGAACGCTGATTTGGCTGATTATCATGATTAACACTGATCAAAAAAAAATCAGCGCCAATCATGACAATCAGTATTATCTGCGTTCTATCAGTTAATACCCTAAAGCGACTCCAAAACGTCTAGGATCACCTGCCCCATAATAAACCCCATCATCAATCAAAATACTAGAGGCGGCTCCCATTGCACGTTTTGCCTTCATAAGCTTGTGTCCCATACCCTCTAATAATCTAATCGTATCAAGGCTCAGGCCTTTTTCATACTGAAGCTTATCGGGTTGCCATTGGTGATGAATTCTAGCGGCATTGACTGCTTCTTGAATATTCATCTTGTGATCAATCACATTCATAATCACTTGCAATGTGGTCGTAATAATTTTAGAACCACCCGGACTACCTGTTATGAGGACAGGTTTGCCATTTTTGAATACAATGGTTGGCGACATCGAACTCAAGGGACGTTTGTTTGCCTCAATCGCGTTTGCCTCACTCCCCAGTAATCCGTAGGCATTCGGTTTGCCCTGACTCGCGCTAAAATCATCCATAGTATTGTTGATCAGCATACCCGTTCCCTCAATGACGATACCCGGCCCATAGCTAAAATTCAGGGAATAAGTATTAGAAACCGCATTACCGGCCTTATCCACTATTGAGTAATGCGTCGTCTCTTCACTTTCATAACCCGTTGCGCGACTGGAATGACTCTCAACCTTAATTGAACATTCATCAGGAGTCAATTGGCCCGGTTGAATCTCTCGACTCTCACTGGCTTTTGAGTCATTAATTTGCCGACGTAATTGAGTCGCATACGCTTTAGACGTTAATGCTTTCAGCGGTACGCAGACAAAATCGGTATCGCCTAGATATTTTGACCGATCCGCATAAGCACGCTTCATCGCTTCAGCCATCAAGTGAATTGTCGCAGCCGTATTATGCCCCAGACTCTGAATATCATCACCTTCTAAAATATTCAATATTTGGACGATGTGCGTACCGCCGGAACTGGGTGGCGACATGGCATAAATATCATAATCGCGATAACTCCCCTGTATGGGTTCTCTTTCTTTAGCTTCATAATCTGCTAAATCATCAGTCGTTATCAAACCACTGTATTTTTGCATATCCTGAGCAATTAACTCGGCAATCTTTCCGGTATAAAAACCATTATGACCCTCTTTGGCAATGATTTTCAGCGTTTTCGCCAAATCTGTTTGCACAAAACGCTCTCCTGCTTCATAAAAACGACCATTTGGTTTAAGAAACAGGGCAGCCGTTGCTGGATAGTTTTTCAGATTTTTGGCCCGGCTCCCTTTCTTGAAAGCACCTTTTATACTCTCACTGAAAGCCTGACTAACAATAAACCCTTCCTCAGCCAACTTAATCGCTGGCGCTAAGGCTTCTGCCAGTGACAAGGTACCGTATTTTTCCAATGCCATTGCCATACCGGCCACAGTTCCCGGCACGCCAGCGGCAAGCGGGCTAAATCGACTTCGTTCCTGCTCAACCTGCCCATTTGCGTCAAGAAACATATCTCGACTGGCTTTGGCCGGTGCTTTTTCCCGATAATCAATCGCAATGACTTTTTTGTCTTTGGCTGGATGAATTAACATAAATCCACCTCCACCAATATTGCCCGCTTGTGGAAAAGTCACGCTCATCACAAACCCAACAGTAACCGCAGCATCCACTGCATTACCACCCTGTTTTAAGACTTGTAGCCCAATTTCTGTGGCCAAGCGATTACCCGTCACTACCATACCGTTTTTGCCCTGAACGGGCATGAAAATCACATCTGGCATGATGATAGGTGAGGCTTGAACGACACTAAGAAACAATATTGTAGCATAAAATTGCATTTAATAAATACCTCATAGATTTTCTCTTGTTGTGAAATTAATTGATGTCGAGAGATCGGATAGAACGCTGATGACGCTTGATTATCATGATCTGCGCTGATTTTTTGAATCAGTGTTAATCATGACAATCAGTCAAATCAGCGTTCTATTTTAAACTGACTTCTTTTAGCGAATCGGTGGCGCATACATCATGCCCGCTTTGTTGAATGTCTGAAATATTCTCATTAATTATGTTCTGCCTTGATGTCATCAAAGTCCAAATCAAAAAGAGGTGACGTTAATAGAGAATTGGGGAGCAAATTTTTAATCTCTATATTGATTCTTTCCAGTTGAATACCTGCTGCTTGATTCCGCTTCACTTTTACAAAAACCGATTTTTTAGGTGCGCCTAAAAAGGGAATGATACTGTGTGTTGAAACAATAAATTGTATTTGAGGAAAAATATCAGATAACCAAATAGGCAACTTTCGTTGCCATTTTGGATGAAAATGTAAATCTAATTCGTCAATAAAAACAATACCATTTAAGGCTTTTGGTTCAATCACTTCCGGTTGTTGTTCATAAAAGCGGATCAACATATCACCAATCATGGCAATAAGACTTCGATAGCCAGAGGCTAATTTTTCAAAAGGAATGGGATCGTAAACGTTATCACTGTTTTCATGTTCTCTTTCAAGATAAACCACTTCACTATTATTTTTGATTTGTATATCAGCAATAGAGGGCAATAGTTTTAATAAAGTGGCTTTGACAATCTCATATTTGGGATTTTTGGTGAGATACCATAACAACAGTTCATATTCAATATTTAACAAAGTCCCATCAACATTAAATAAACCATAAGTTTTGCTCAGTTTTTCGGACTTTTTATTTTGGGCTTGTTGATTTTGAATTTCTAACCGTGAAGGGCCATAAGCCGCAAAATTCGTAAAATGTTTAACATCGTATGATTGAAAAATGTCATTTTTACCCTGATTTTTCAATTCAATAGCAATAAGACACTTTTCTTCGGTTAAAATTCTTTTTTGATCCTGCTTTCCAAATAAGCCAATGACAATGGCTTGTAAAATAGAGGTTTTTCCAAAACTATTTTCACCCGTCAAAAAGAGCCATTGCGTATCTACCGGAATGGCTCTAATGCACGTTTTAATAATCCCTTGATAATTTTTTATGTCAATTTGCTTAATGGCACAAGGCAAACTGACTTGCTGAATGGGATCAAAAAAAACATCTTCTGATGCGTCTATCTGTAAGGAGGGAATACTAAGAAAAGAAATCATTTCTATCCTAAGAGAAGGACTCACTTCTAGCTCTTCATGGCGAGATATTTCATTCTGTGAATCATTTGAAGACATAGTTGCTCTCAGTTAAGCTATTTCAATGGCATTGAGCTTGCACCCTCATCGTTATACACAATCTCTAAGTTTAACAAAAATACATTAACATTTTTTAAAATCTAGAATAGAACACAGATAATACTGATTATCATGATCTGCGCTGATTTTTTGAATCAGTGTTAATCATGACAATCAAGCGTCATCAGCGTTCTATCTTAAACTGAATCCTGTTACCGAATCGGTGGCGCGTACATAATCCCACCCTTATTCTTCCACAAGGCATTCAAACCGCGCTTGATTTTCAGGGGCGAACCTTTACCCACATTGCGATCAAACACTTCGCCGTAATTGCCTACTTGTTTAACGATGTTGTAAGCCCAGTCTTTGGACAAGCCAAGGCCTTTCCCCATGTTCCCTACCACACCCAGAAACCGTTTAACACTGGGGTTGCGACTGGTGGCTTTCATTTTATTGACGTTTTTCGAGGTGATGCCCATTTCTTCCGCGTTAATCAGGGCAAAAAGACTCCACTTGGCGATATTAAACCAGTTATCATCGCCTTGACGCACAACGGGCCCTAATGGCTCTTTGCTGATAATTTCGGGTAGCACCATCACACTATCAGGCTTGGCGAGTTTGAGGCGTACACTATGCAGTAGAGAACTAGCCTGTCGAAATACCAAAAATATAATGCCTAGTTTTTGGCTACAATATTTATCCCCTTAACCCGCATTTTATAAGGCAATCGAAGGTTTTTAAGTTGTTGGCTTTTCAAATTGAAATGATTGAGGTCATTTTTTATCGAAAACTGACACT
>QNEL01000132.1 GCA_003645185.1 Candidatus Parabeggiatoa sp. nov. 3 | reverse complement strand
TAATTTGCGCTTTTTTGGAAGTATAAATCCATTTAAAGTTGCTCGTTTTAGCAAAAACGTGCAGCATGTTAGTCACCTTTAGGTGACTTGAGCTTTTAGACAACTGCTTTAGCTGTTGGCTTTGATTTAAAGGCGTTTTAGGGGAAAGTGGAAAGGGATAAAAACGGGCCCCAACCGTTAGAGCCAGAAAAAGGAAGCTGGAAAACGATTGTCAGTGCTTATGTTTGCTGGCTAATCTACGTTCACTTCTTCAATACAGGAACATAATGAGGCGCATTTTTAGGCAAATTACCATAAATATCAGAACCTTCCTCTTTCCACCAGTAATCTGTATACGTTTATAACTTATTGACATTCAATAATGTCTCGACTTGTGTTTTCAGGTTTGCCAAGTTCTAGCTTTGAATCATAGCGAGTTTGTGGTGAGCAAAGGTTGTCCACCCTACTTGGCTAGGTGTGTCACACTCTCTTTGACATAGCCTTCAAGGCGAGACTGATTTCATACATGGCCGAACCTAAATCATCTTCTAATGCTTCAATCTCAAGTATAAGGCTATCAATCTTCGATACTGAAGGCGTACCCTCTGCGAAAACGTGAAACTGTTGTGCAATATCCAAATAGGGTTGCCACCTTGTAGGTTCTTCTTTTACCCGCTGATTAAAATAACGAACCATTTTGGAACTAAGTGTTCGGATATAAGAATCTTTCATGAATCTATTCGCCCTACGCGGATTGATTGATTAAGTAGGCTAAAGCCCTATACGGGCTTTTTTATTTTTAGATTTTATTTTTAGATTCAATAAGTTGATCAAAAGTTTTTGCTATAACCTTTCTTCTTGTATTGATATATTCTTTTTTTGAATCTGATTTCTCCATGTATTGATCCCATACGAATAAATATTCCTTTTTCCATTTAATGATCATATCACTATCTGGTAACATTAAACCAACCCAGTGTTGTTTTGCAAAGAGATAAAGAATTTCTAATTTGCACAGAACAACAACTCCTTCAAATTCATCAGGTTCAATTTCATTAGGATGAGATATCGCTTCCTCAATTTCTTCAGCTATTTGACTTGTCATCAATGACAAATAATCTGCGGCTGTGTCATTCTCAAAATTGCCTGTTCCCCATACGCCCATTATCTATCCATTACCTCACAGATTTTGTTCTAGGAATCTGTTTAACTACTTGAGTTAAACGATCTAGAGCATTATATTTAAAATGGGTTTCGCTTTGTAAATCTTGAATCAGAGCCAGATTGCCCCCTTCAGTTGCGTTGTCTCAAGGGGTTATGAGCTTTGTGAACCTGATATTGAAACTAATAAATCGTCCACAAATAAAAGATTTATTCCGTTTGATAAACGAATTTTTCTGCCGATATTTCAGTTACATTCACATTGAGACTTTTTAATTTCTCTAACACAAAATCTTTTTTATTAGCCCATTTGAAAAAACGAGTCTCAATATTTAACCGACTTAAACTGACAAATTCAGGAGGCATTTCATAAAGATCAATTAAATTATAAACAAGGCGATTATCTTTTTGAGAAAAAGCAATCTCAAGTTTACCCATTTCTGCATAATATAAAAACACGATTAATTTTTTATATTGTTCAATCTGGCAGGGTTGTCCAAATACTCTTTCTAAGTCATCAAGACTATCGACACCAAAAGTCTTATTGATGCCTCCATTAACAACATAATCAACTAAATTTAGGCTATTCAAACTTATGGACATCGTTTTTTTCACTCTCACTTTTTGAGTGCTTTCTGTAAAAAATGCCATTCAGCACTTTTTTTATGGCATATTAACCTTAGCCTCTTCAGCAAGTTTGATAATTTTTTTTGACTGCTTTCTATGAATAAAAACGGAATAAATTTGAGATAGCCATTGGAATCTCCTTTTCACCACCCAGACGCACTCGACGCTCGCTGAAATTAATGGTAGGATACCTTATGTTTGCTTTATGCCTAGTACCACACGTCGTTAATTTATCGGATAATAATTATTAATAGTTAATTTATAATGCCACTTCAATGCACGGAATGAATTTTTCCGTGTTTTTCCGTGTTTTTCCGTGGCAAAATCTACCCACATAGACTCAAAAGTTCAACATCAAAATATTTTTCCTTTAATACTTTGATTTTTAGCTCCAGTTTCATCAAAAGTTGTGGATGGGACTTTCCATTTGCTTGAGCATTTTGTAGTGCCTTTATCCGTCTCCGCATCAAAATACTGCCCCTGAAACCACAGATTATTTTCTATCCTATCAACTTCCTTGCGTACCTACGCCGACTCCCGATAACTGACGAGAAATAAAAAACGATCAAATGTTTCGCTAATAATTTGACGCCTAAGCTGTTTATATTCTTTATCTGGAGCCAATCCATCAATGTATGAATCCCAGATCGTTAGATACTTTTCTTTCCATTGCTTGACAGTATCCCCTGTAGGTAGTGGTCCCAACGGCAAAAAAACATCTCTGGTTTTTATGCCGTCCACTAGGCAACATAGAATTTCCATATTGCATAGGACAATAGCACTTTCAGGTTCGTCAGGTTCTAGCTTTGAATCATTTGCGATTATTTCCTTAATTTGTCCTATAAGCTGTTGTCCTATTTCAGCGATATGATCAGCAGCATCATCGTTGTCAAAGTTACCGAAACTCCAAGTACCCATTGCCATTACCTCTTTGGAATATTAGGGAGTACCCAATAAATAACATACCAAAATACCAGAGTACCGATCCCAAGTGCAGGGCAAAGAACACAACCTACGTTTGTTAAGGTAAAAGACTCTACGCTCGCTTTCATAGTTCGCCACCATTACGTTGTAAGGAGTGCAAGTCATCACTCGTATAGATGTTTTCATAAAGATCATCGATGACGGAATACCAGTGTTGCGAAAACGCTTTTGCAACGTCAATGGCAAGCCGTCCACTGCCGGGGTTTCGACTGATATCAAGGCAGATAAAGGTTTTCGGTGATGCGCCAAGTGCGTTGCGGAGTTTCTCAATATCCTCTTGCTCGTACTCATCTATCGCATTTTCTACTAGATCAATCCAGACTTGCCCTTCGCCATTGAGTACATAACCTTTCGCCTCATTTTTTTCATCAATGATGGCATCAACACTTTTTAGAAAAGAGCTCAATTCTTGAGATTTCACTGTCTCGTTTGTGACTAAGTAGACAGAGTGAGACATAGATTATGGGCCTCCATTATTTTTCATATTTTTGTCTCGCACAGTGATCGTCAAAAAGGAGTAGGCTGAGTCTTACGCACCGTTATTGGTACATGTAAAATCATTAATGGTATGTGATTAATGGTGCGTGGACGTACCCGCTTGACGCACCATCTTACATTCGTTTACGTTTATAGTTAATTCCTTTAGCCGCTATAAAACATCCAAAATCTTTATCATAATCTTCAGGAATAAACTTGAAAATATGATATCCCTGTTCAACCTGAAACTTTTTATTAAGATCAATAGCCGGTTGCCCTTCTACAACTTCTAATACCGTTATAGAAGTATCCGTTTTCCATTCCATTGGCATTGAAATAAAAAAAACATCTCTAAAAATGATTTCTATGTCATGAGGATTAGAAATATCAATATTGCCCATAATAACTAATTCATTTCCGGTATATTGTATAACCTCAAAATCCATCCATAACTCTTGCATAAGGAATGAATTAATTTCATCTAAGATTCTTCTTATCTCGCTCATAAGCCATAACACTGATTACGATAAGGCGAACAGATCAATATTAATCAGCGTAAATCATGACAATCATGACAATCAGCGTTCTATCACGTTTTTAGATTTGTTCAAACTTCCAGATTATCTTCTCAACCCCGCACAATTTACAAGAAATCCTACATAAGATAGAGGAATGGTGGGATCGCTGTCGGTGAAATCTGAGTTTGATATTAAGTTCAATGCCGACAGCGATCCCACCCTACATTTTATCAGCGTTAATCATGACAAGAGGCAAAATAAGCGTTCTATCTGAAAAGCTGACTTCAAATCAAATGCAAAAATTGCTCATACTCTGTCAACACAGTCGTTGTCTCGCCTTCTGACTTGCTGACGCCATCTTCTATCCATACAACACGATTACATAATTGTTGAATCACTGCGGCGTTATGCGAAACTAAGACTATCGTTTTATTTGAGCAAATTTTTTCCTGCATCGCCTTTGCCGATTTTTGACTAAATTGGGCATCGCCTACACCTAAGACTTCATCAATTAACAGGATATCGGGATCCGCTTGAAAAGCGACTGAAAACGCTAAACGGGCTACCATGCCTGAAGAATAAGTCGCTAATGGTTGATCTATGAACTCACCCAATTCGGAAAATTCAATAATGGCTTCCATTTTAGCTTGAACTTCTTTTTTCCTCAGCCCCATGAACATGCCACTTAACACCGCATTTTCACGGCCCGTTAAATAATGGATAAATCCTAAATGCAATGCTAATAGCGACGCTTGATAGCCATGATTCACAAACTCCCCGATAGAAGGTTTGATAATACCTGCCATCAGACGTAACAAAGTGCTTTTACCTACGCCATTACGCCCAATAATGCCTAAGGTTTCACCTTGATATAAATCAAATGAGATATCTTTGATTGCCCAAAAAGGTTTTCCAAAAACACCCCGGTTACGTTTATAAAAGACACCAACATGACGTAGAGAAAATACGGGAGACTTTTGTTCAGACATTATTGCATCACCTTCGGATAGACATATTCAAAGCGAGCAATTAATCGAACAGCCAGCCATATTCCAATCAGTGACAGCGTGCCAATAATCAATAAGGCTAAGCCACTGGGCCACGTATTATACATCAGAATATCGCGATAACTTTCAATGATACTCACTATAGGATTTAAATAATAATAGCTTCGATAAACTTCAGGAATAGCATCTGCGGACATAAAGATGCCAGACATAAAAAAGACGGCCATCAGTAAATTTTCAACGACAAAGCGTAAATCGGGCAAAAAAGGTACAATGGCTGCTAATAAGAAAGTCAAGGACGCTGTGAATAAAAACTGCACCAGTAATACGGCCGGTAAAGCCAAATACGGCAACCCGACACCGTAGCCATAAAACCATAAAAAAACGAGTAACAGGATGAATAGAAAAACAAATTTCGTACTGTCAGTGAGAATTAAAATAATCGGGAAGATGGCTTTTGGTAAATGTACCTGTTGCATCAAATGATGTGATGCTAAAATAGTTTCAGCACCATGTGACAAACAAGATTTAAACCATTGCCAAACGGTGAGCCCTACCAACAAAAATGGCACATAATTCTCCGTTTTTATTTGGAGTAATACGTCAAAAAAGATATAAAAAACAGACATATACATGATAGGTTCAAAAATCCACCACAAAAAACCTAAATAAGTCCGTTCTGTTTCCGCCTTTAAATCGGCGTAAGTTTTATACAAAATCAGCTCTGTATATCGGGATACATTCGTAAAATGGTGATTGAACATATTTATATTAAAAAAAAGGAGTTCAGGAGTTCAGGAGTTCAGAATATGAGGAATTTTTAATTATCTATTTGCCAAATCACCTCAAAATCTTGACAGCGTTTTAGTTTTCGATCTACTAATTATTGTTAAAGCCTTGAAGTACTTCATACCTTATTGAGTATAGGATATTATAGGCCACTCAAAAAAAAATTAATATACCAGCAATAAAATCGCATTTTCGTATAAAAGATAAAACATTAATCAAAGTAAATCAAATGAATCAAACAATCTGTAAACAGTGTTTTGTCAGTGGGCGTGTTCAAGGTGTCTCTTTTCGTTATTATACTTATCAACAGGCCCAGCGTTTAGGCCTCTCAGGCGAGGCCATCAATTTGCCCGATGGGCGCGTCAAAGTGCTCGCTTGTGGCGAAACCACTGCAGTCGATAAATTGTGTGCTTGGTTATATCAAGGGCCCCCTTTGGCGCACGTCACAGATGTTCAATGTCAAACCGTATCTCGTCCAGATTGCCCTGATGGTTTTAAAATAGGTTAATGTCGGTGGGCAACATGGTTGCCCACCATTTATGTAGGTAAGCAAAAGTTTTTTAACTTTCTCATCACGACGATTTGATTGAGTAATCTCTAATTTGGAGATTTAAACTAAAAAAATGGTCAGATCAATAAATCTTGACTGCCCGCTTTTCGTTACAAATTTATTTTTCGATCCTCTTGGAGTGCATGTTATTTTGCGTCTTGGAGTGCAAAATTTATTTTGCTCTTGGAGTGCAAAATTTATTTTGCTCTTGGAGTGCAAAATTTATTTTGCTCTTGGAGTGAAAAATTTATTTGGCTTTTATTTGTTTTCGATCTACTGATGTTAAAAGATTTATGCGTACCTACTTATATCAATTGTATTTTAACCTTTAAAAAAAACGGGAGAGGGCGAACACGCAAGGGCAGCCCCTTTGAATTTTGAAATAAACGGATTTTTTATTTTAACCTTTAAAAAAGAGTCATTAAGAAATTGAACATGGAAAAAAACGAAAATACGCGGGAACTCGCTGAAATTATTGAAAATGCCATGATTGAATTTAATGCCGTATTTTGCGGTTTATTTACGTTCCAAATTTATTTTGCGGTTAATTTACGTTCCAAATTTATTTTGCGAAGGCGAAGTGTACTTTATTCAATCGGGAAACGCTATATCCAAAACAAAAATAGAACGCTGCTTGAACTGACGCCACGCAAAAGTTTTTGCGCGCAAAAACTTTTGTGTGAAAGACTGATTGACACTGATTTCAAAAAAAACAACGTCAATCACGAGCAGAAGCCGAATCAACGTTTTATTTGATGATCCATTTGTTCCAAGCCCCAAGGTAACCCAAGGGCTTTTTTTCATTTTCTACTTCCACTATTACCACCATGAATCCTCTAATCCAAAATTTCCCAAAGCCTGTGGTTATCAAGCCATCAAAGTAAGCGATAGTGACAACAAAACAACCGAACGCTTTATCAAAAAACTGCGCCAGTGCTTACAGGAACTGAAAAAAGCCTATCCTCAAATGCTGGAAAAGTTTAGCAAACAACTTCGTCAAGCCCTACAATTAGAAGCAGAACTCGATTTAGCCAGCCTACGTCTTCAAATCAAAGCCCGTTTTAGCGGATTAGAATACTACAGCCCAGACAAAGAAGGGTTAATACCCTTTATTCGTCGGCTACAAAACAACCAAGACACAGCGTGGTTAGAATCCATCGCCACCTTCTTAGGGCGAATTCCGCCCATGAAATGGCATGAAGAACACCGCCTTGAAGCCGAAAACCGCCTCTATGAATTTAGCCAACGCCTAATAGATTTAGCCAAACTGCACAGTCAATCAACCGAAGAGTCTCATAAAAAAGGCGTAAAAACAGTACTGATTCGCACAATACGTCAAGGAAAAGAAATCGAACACCTGGTTTACATAGAAAACAAACAACGCAAGAAAATTACTGAAGCCGTCAAAAAAATCCATCAAACTTTAGACAAAATAAGCGATCATCAATTACAACTCGCCATACTTGCAGAATTGTTTGAAGGATTAGATAATAACAACTACAAGGATTTGATATAAGAAAGGATTAGAGCATAGCCCACCCGGTTTAAATCCTTTATTATATATAGTAATCCTATTTGATTTGTGGAAGTCAAGAACCAAATAATGATAATTTTGGAAAGTCAAAGATTTGTCGACCTTAAGAAAGTTGAAAAAACTTTCCGCAACGTAGGCAAAAGTTTTATTTTCAAAGAAATGCCTTCTCAGGAATGTTTTTCCATTCAGCCAAATATCTTCTACGGGATTTTGAGCTGGGGCATGTGGTGCCAATAAGACACAAGAAATACGCCAATCCTTTTCATCAAGTCCAGCATTGATTTACCTGAAGTAATCTTGTATTTCTTGACTTTTATGATAACGAGCATCGTCCCAAATAAGTAATATTTTTGAATCATTTCGTTCTTCAAGCAAATCTTTTAAAAACGAAACAGTATAGCTTCCATTTCCTTGATAATTAATAATTCATTTTTATGATTCGCCTTTGTACTTCATGCAATCGGGAAACGCTATAATATTGTTAATATACCGTAAAATGGTGGGCAGCAAAAAGACGCTACCCACCCTACGAATGTTAATATACCGTAAAATGGTGGGCTGCAAAAAGACGCTACCCACCCTACGAATGTTAATATACCGTAAAATGGTGGGCAGCCACGCTACCCACCCTTTGAGATTGAGCCTTTCATAAAGATGGTATCCAATGCCCAAGCATTAGAAAAACTCTTGAGAGATAAATACCGTCTTTAGCGGGTACCCACCCTACAATTCCATCTTTAACATCAAGGTGAAACAGTTATGGAATAACTTTGCGTCGTTGACTCCGTACTAGGATCAGCCCTAGCAAAAAGCTTAAGAAACTCATTCCTAGCGGTATGCCGTAAAGTCTACCATAGTCAATTTCGGGGGGAAGCAGTAGCCAATACCAACTTGTTAGGGTGTGTTTGGAACCGATTTCGCCGTTGCTGCCATCCCAGTTGGCAAAGGATATCGGGATAAATTGCCCTTCGCTAAACGATAAGTCTCCCGATTTGTTATCCGTTCTGGGTCGTTTCATGAGTACTCGCCAGCGGCCGTGTTCCCAGAAGCCGGTTGCTTTCAGTGTGTTGTCGCCTTGTCGGGGAACGAGTTTTTTAGAAGGGCCGCTGGCATCAAATATCAGGGTTTTGGGCGCACTTTCTGGTTCAAAACGGCCTGCGTTCCAGTACCATATCGTGGTGGGATGTTTTGCATCGCCATGACGATATAAGGGTTTTTCCACGATGGGTGTGGTTTCAAAGGCGGCCGCTTTTGGAAATTGAATGGCGAATGCGTCGGAATGCATTGCTAAGTTTTCATCCTGAATTTGTTCGGAGATGGGTTCACCTGGGCGGCTGTCTGTCCGATCACTCATTTCTAGGAGAAAGGCTATTTCTTGGTTGTTGTATAGCACTCGCGCTGTTATCGAATTAGCTAATGGTGTGAATAGCCGTTTTTCTTTGATGATGTTGGGCACTAAGCGCACGGTGGTACCTGGGGCTTTGTTCCACGCGGTATCCTCTATTGTTGTCGGCAAAGTGCCGGTTATTTTGACAGCTTGAATCACGGTGTTGTCGCCTGGTGGTATGGTGTTTTCGCGCAGTGAGTAAACGTAGTTGGCAATGTGCCAGCGATCTGCCAGACTGACGGGATCGGCATCGCCTTCGCTTGTTGAGCGGTGGGCGGGCATGGGTGTTCCTGTAATCCCAATCGAAAGGCGGGCGTAAATTCGGCGGATCGTTTCATCTCGGCTTTTGTCATCATTGCCGGGTATATTGCTAATTCGCCAAGTCCAAGGTTGTGTCAAGTCACGCGGCCAGATGCGATTATTCCAGTCATCGGCTAGGCGTTTGCCTGATGTGATGTTTCCGCGCCCGGTTTTACCGTGACACTGTTCACAGGTTTTTTCAAAGGCTATTTTGCCTTTGGCGATAGAGTCCGCTGAGTAGGGTATTTGGCCTTCAAGGGGTTCTATGTCGCTGATGTGGATGAAATTTTGGGGGGTTTGCCCTTCTTCACTTTCATCATCGGCGTCGTCATCGTCAGCTTCGCTTTCCGCGTCTTCTTCATCGTCTGCTTCTTCAGCTTCATCGTCGGCCTCTTCTTCCTCGTCGGCATCTTCATCGCTTTCAGCGTCGTCGTCTTCAGCTTCTTCTGCCTCTTCATCGCTTTCAGCGTCGTCGTCTTCAGTTTCTTCAGCTTCGTCGTCGCTTTCAGCGTCGTCGTCTTCAGTTTCTTCGGCCGCATCGTCGCTTTCAGCGTCGTCGTCTTCAGTTTCTTCAGCTTCGTCGTCGCTTTCAGCGTCGTCGTCTTCAGTTTCTTCAGCTTCGTCGTCGCTTTCAGCTTCGTCGTCTTCAGCTTCTTCATCGCTTTCAGCGTCGTCGTCTTCAGTCTCTTCTTCCTCGTCTTCTTCCTCGTCTTCTTCCTCGTCTTCTTCCTCGTCCTCATCGTCGTCTTCGCTTTCTTGTACCCATGTATCCAAAATGTCGAAACCTTTGATGACGGGAATCATGCTTTTGATTTGTTCATCGCTGAGCAGACTCTCCCAGCCGGGCATACTTGTACCGTTCAAACCAAACTTTATGGTATTGAATAAATCTTCATCTCGTGCGGGTAATTCAGCGGGGGATGTTTTATATTTGAACATGCCCAAGGTAAAATCGCGTGGCTTCGGATAAAGAAAATCAGCGGCCGGCCCGTCGCCTGCGCCTTTGTCACCGTGACACACGGCGCAGCGGAATTGGTAAAGGCCTTTGCCAGTCATATTGGCGCGTTGGGCTTGGATTTTGTCTTTCATGCCTGTTACGGCCTTGGATATCTTTGGATCCCACATACGCGGTACTTGCCCGACATAATCATAGAGAAAGGTGATCACTTGCCATACTTCTGCTTCGCTTAACATTTCGTGCCAGACGGGCATGGCAGAATTCCAAGGTGTGCCTTCTTTGGGTAATCCGGGCCCGCCTGTGGTGATGCGCCAAAATAGGAAGGCTTCTTGTAATTGGGCTATTGTGCCTACGTCTTGAAAATTGGCGGGAATGGGATTAAAACCCGTGGCAAAAGGCCCTTCTCCGTCTAGCAAATCGCCGTGGCAGTAAAAACAGTTCTGAAAATAGACTTCACTGCCCGCTTGTATCGCTTTGTGATATTGGCCTTCGGCCGCTTTTGCGTCGCTTTGTGCTAATGCTAATACTTCGGTACGAATTGGATTTTCAAGGGTTGTCAGATTATAAGACTTGTCGTATACCCGTAATGTGGAAGGTGGGGCGGGGTGTACTTGCCGAAGTTCTACGGGCGATTCAAACGAGGGTTTGATCGCATTGTAAACGGTTAATCCTAGCAGTGCGGGAATGAGTATCAAAAAGGCCCAGCGTATGAGGCCTTTATCGTTATCGCGTAATACGGCCTTGATTGGGGCTTTAAATTCATTCCAACGTTGTTCATCAAACGAAAAGTACAACAAGACACCGATGATGGTGATGATCATAAATTCGATCATCAAAGATTTGGGCATCACCGGTGGAAATGCGTTATCAAAAATCAGGTAGGCACAGACAATCACTAGGATTGCTTGCCAAAATGCGGGAATCCGAAAATTTTTCATGCATTATGTCCTTTAATTTGTCTCTGTAGATATTCATAAAAATAATGTCACAAAGGGCTGACACTAAAGAATGCCCCCTACGTCAATTTCTTGATTGTACTTTACCCCCTTTGACTTGAAACGCAGATTTAATTAAAACGAGCAATACTGTTAAAGTACTGGTAGCTCATCCTCCTTTCTTGTCATTATTGTGCCTTTATGCCTGACTATTTGTTGCCTGACTTATAGTGAATCCAGCAAATTTGATTTACCACTGGCATTTGGCCCAATACTATAATAGTGAGCGGTTTCAGGGGCATATCTTTGATACAACACAAACTTTTGAAGCAAACTTTGGAACGAAAATGCAAAGCAAAATAAATTTTGCGCGGTTTTTGGGTCAGTGTTCAGCGGTTTTGTTAGCTCTGTATTTGCTATGATATCCAAGTATAAGTACGCTCCCACTTAGATTCCTTATCATTCCATTTCTCTCTGTGAGCTCGGGCATTTAGGTAAAAACCTCTAAATACCGCAACGGCAATTTGCGTCTGATCGTCATTTACGAAATATTCTATAACAGGAGTGGTGCTAAAATGATGCTTTTTATCTAACTCATCTTTAGGAATAGACTTGATCTGATTTAATTCTTTTCCATCGAAATCCCAATGCGATAATGCTTCACGTTCCATCCAATTTTGATCAAAATCCTTCGTCTCTAATAGAGTCACATAAATCGATTTTATTTGCCTTATGCCAATCATTCGCAGACCAATTCGTTTTAGGATGTTTTGACAATGGGTTTCTGACCAGACTTCAGTTAAGAGCGAACTGATATATTTATCAATGTTCATGGTGTATTGATGGCTAACAATATTATTATCAGGCATATTTTCCAAGAGATTCCCCAGTATTGACCGTAAAATAAGGCAAGTTTGCTCTGATAAGAATATCCTTATATTTTACATTGATATTTCACAGTATTGACCGTCAATTCTGGGAATCTGAAATTTTTTGTTGGAGCAGGTTTGCAACCTGCTCCGTCACTTTTCCTGAATCGAAAAAAATCGAACGGGGGAAAAAACGTTTTGGACGGGGTTGTAAACTGGGGTGTTAAATTTGAGCCAATTTATTGGTTTATTTTTCACTCTATTTTTCTTCCAAATGGGGGGATGGTGGGCAAGCGGGCGGTGACATAAGGGTATTATATTGAGTTCATTGTCGCCCGCTTACCCACCCTACAAATCTTGGGTGAAAAAACAGTCATCAAAATACCTGAAATTTAACACCCCAGGCTGTGGGTAGAACAAGGATGGTGGGCAAGCGTTTGGTTCGATTTATCCTTTCTTATATCAAATCCTTGTCGTTTTTAATGCCGCCCGCTTACCCACCCTACGCGCTAATCCGTTGTACTACTATTCTCCGCTTTGTTCGGCAAGATATTGTACTATCATTTCCAATTCTTTAACTCGCATCCGTTCTGCAAAGTCGCTGGGCATCATGGGAAAATAACCTTCTGCAATGACGGCATTGGGTTCGAGTATGCTTTGCCGAATTTCTTCTGTGTCGAGACGTGTGCCTACATCCCGCAAATCAGGCCCGACGGGTGATTCGATTTCTAGGAGGCTATGACAGGCCGTGCATCCGTATTGAGTGATGGCTTGTTCTGCATTTTGAGCGATTGTTGGTGTTGCTTGCTGCACTGTTTTTTCAGCCTTCGCTGGGGGCGATGCTGCTTCTGCCGTTGGCAATGCGACTGTCACTAGATTGCCATCCTTGGCTTGCATGTAGGCAATTACGGCATCTATCTCAATATCAGACAGTTGAATGGGGGCCTTATCGACTATGGGCATGGGTGATTGAGTATCATTCGATCCCTTTTTGCCGTAGCCTTTGACGACATAGATACCGGGGTTTAACATGGATTCCCGGAGATAGGATTCGGCATCCTTTGCTTCGCCTTTATAGCGATTGTCGGCTAACCGTTCCTGGCTTGTTTCTACCATGTTCATAACAGGAATATCTGGGGCGCGTCCCATGTTGTTGTGGCAGAGTGTACAGGTTCCATTACCTTTAAATAATTCTTCTCCTAATGCGATAAAAGACTCTTCTGTGAATGCGCTAATGTCTAGCGTTTTTTCCACTGGGGCTTCACCTTCTATTTGGGGTAATAGGTTGGTGACTAAGGTAAACCCTAATGTCAATGCTAAGCTGAATCCTAACACTTTAACGAGTACTGGCATTATGCACCTCCCGTTGCGGTTTGTTCTACTGGGGGAGCTTGCTTAGTGCTCGATAGCGAGGCAAGCCAGAATATGAACAGAATGATCACTAAAAACAATAGGGTAGCGATGGTTATCATGTTTCCGGCGTGGCCAATGGCGGGTATGTAATTCTCTGGCGAGTTGTCTTTCATAACGGTATAGACATGCCAGTGGGTTCGCACGCTGGATCGCACATAACCCATTAGGGCCATGAGCCAAGTAAATGCAATGGGTAGGGCAAATAAGGCATATTGTGATCGGTCGCTGACTTTGCCCCAGTGGGAAGGTAAGATTTTGGCTCCTTTAAACATGAAGGTATCAATCACGACGCAGCTGATAATCACCATCAAGGTTGACATGACTTGTATGACGCTAGAGCCTACTTTGTATACGGTGTTGGTGAAGTAGCCGTAGTATACGCCGGCAAAAATGACATTGACGATGGCTACCACGTAAATGGCTACTATGAGGGCATTACCTGCTTTTGCCCAAGGTACGGTAATGATTTTATCTGATCGGCGGTATAGTTGGAATGAGAGGAATGTGAAAATCAGCATTAGGTTGACGGCGATATTTTTTGCCGGCATGATGCCTAAGGGGCCTAATAGATGGTGATGGCTTCCGCCTAATGTGGCTACCTCGGCCGGACTTAATATTAAGGTATGCGGTGTTACCCAGATGAGAAAGCCTACGACTAGCACGAAGGCTATATATTTTATAAGCCAGGTATAACGCTCTGAACCTTGGGTGCGTGACATGCCTGACCATAAATAATAATTACCGGCTAGTAAGATGGTGCCAATGAGTACGGCTTGTACGACAAATAGCCAGGCTAAGATGCCGCCCATTGCTGTAATGCCCATTTGCTGTGAGTAGGCATAAATTTCGGCCATGAGCCAATATCCGGCAAAGGGTAAGGGTAAAAAGGCGAGTATGGCTATAAAATTTGAGGTATAGCCCATCCAGTCGTAGTGGGCTTTTTCAGCTTGGGTTTTGGCACTGAGGAATTTATAGGCGGCATAAGCGCCGACTATCGCGCCTCCAAAGGCGATATTCGCAATAAAACGATGTAAATTCAGTGGGTTCCACAGGGGGCCTTTCATGATTTCCCAAATATTGCCGGTGATTGCGCCCATTTCATTAACGCCGGAGGGTGCCATGGTGAAGGATGCCCAGGAGTTGGCGACGACGAGCAAAGTCGTACCGACTACGTTGAGCAATAATCCGATGGTGAGATGCACCCATTTGGCATCGCCGTAACGCATGGCATTCCAGCCATAATAGTAAATATAGAGTAAGGCACTTTCTGCAAAAAATAGGGCGGCATAGATCAAGGTTTGCGTGTTGAATACGCGCATCATGTAGGCCATAAATTGTGGATAAAGCAGGAATAAGGCAAAAGCCAGTGTTCCTCCAAATAGGGCTGTAATGGAGTAGGCGCTTAAACTGATTTTCATGAACTCATGCGCCATGTCATCAAAGCGCCAGTCGCCGGTTTTGAAGCCGATTAGTTCAATCACTAGGACAAACAGGGGCACTGCTAAGACAAAGGCGGCGAAAAAGAGGTGTAATTGGGCAATAAGCCAGACGACTGAGCGGCTACTGACTCCAATATTCGGGTAGTCACTGCGTGTGAGTTTGGGGGCGGGAATCAGTTCTTGTTCTTGGTTTTCGTGAGAGAGTGTATCGGGTATTTTTTCTTCAATCACAGGTTCAGGTTTACCAAGAAGCCGTACTTTGCCCACGGGTTGAATACGTTCTGCGATGGCCTGGGCATCCATCGCGGTGTCTGCTGCCGCTACGATGGGCAACAAATGTGGGCTGAAACTAAACCCCACTATTGCGAGCAATAGTAGTATTCCTGCCCACTTTGGCATGATGTGTTGTTTTTTTTTATACATGGTGGTGGGCTATTGAGCAGGTGTCATATCGAGATTGAGCGGTAAACCTTGGACAGCCATAATAAATTGATCCAAGCCATAGAATGCCAACAATACGAGGGCAAACGCGCCTATCCAAATGAGGATTGTATTCTGAAGGAATGTCATTATGAAGAATTTCAGGTTAATGATGGATGGGTGAAATGCCATGCGAATAAATCAGCAGCCACCAGAAAAAAACGAGGCTGGCTACCAGCGTGATGTAGAAAAGTTTAGGGCCCCAGCTTGAGGATTCGCTTTTTTGGGGCGTTTGTTCGTTGTCGTTTTTCATAATTGCATTTGAATGTGAAAACCTGACAGGTTTTCAAAACCTGTCAGGTTTGGTCGGTGAAATTATTGATCCTATATACCTATAAAATAAAGTTGAGCTTTGTGTTTTTATCGGAAATTGGGATCACGCCTAAAGCTTTGTTTTACAAACCATTTTAGGCTATTGGGAAGTGGAACTTAGACGTAGGTTCACATCTGACGCTTTTTAAAAAAAGGGCGAACTATTTAAAAAAAGGGCGAACACGTAGGTTCGCCCCTACGCTCATATCTTCGAGGTTTGACAAACCTCAAAGGCCATTTTTCTGGATAGCGATGCTACTTCTTCTTGTTTTTATATTTAAAAGTCCTGGTTTTTGTCTTTCCAGCCTTAACGGTGACTGTTTTGGCCTTTGGATTTTTCAGATATCCATGCCACGCTTTCACCCGATACTTGCCGGGGGGAATGTTATCGATCGTGTAAGTACCGTCTTCTTCGACAACGGCATAATACGGGTTTTTCGCCACAAAAACGAAGCTATGCATAAAATCATGCTGATCGCATTCCACCTTCATGCCACGACTCTTACTCCCGAAATTGTTGGGTTGTTTTTTTGTTTTGACATCCTTGACATCCACATCCTTGTTCACTTGGTCGCCTTCATTCGGTTGACTGACATTGAACAGCGTGGGCCTCGCGTTACCCTTATTAAGGATTTTGTAGGTGTGGATGTTATGACCAACCGAATCAGAATTGACAGCCGTGAGCGTTCCTCCTCTTTTCACCACAGCAAAAAACGGCAGAAACGCACATGCCTTCTGATCGATTGTGGCGTTTTCCACGTCTTCGGCAAACGCTTTGCCTTTTTTTAGCGACTTATACCTTTTACCGACTTTCTTCTTATCCAGATACACCACGACATCGCTGAGTCTGAGTTTGTCTTTCTTGTCTTTCTGGACCTTCACGTAATCCACTTTGCGTTTGCCGGTACCACACACATGCTTGTCCTTGGTAATGGTGTACACCTTGTTGTACTTATTGGCATCCTTTTGTGAACCGGTGAAGATAACCTTGCCTTTGATGGTGCCACCATTGGTGACCGTTATCTCATCATAGGCCGCTGCGTTGGTGGGTAAAAACAGGGCTACAGCCATGAGTGAGCTGATAACAATGGAAATGAATTTCTTCATAATTTATCCTTTGAGTTGGTGAGAGACATTTATAACGCTATGTTCAACTTTTATTAGAGTTTATACCAAAATCAGGCCCAATAAAACCAGGAATATCGAACAGTCGAACATCGCGCTACTATAAATAACTATCGGGATAGCATCTCTTACTTTAAAACGCCAAAACCACCAAATAACGAGTAGAATTAGTTATGTTTAAGGAGTAAGCTCCCTAGGTCACAAAAACGACTTGTGACTTTTAGTATAATACACTATAGATTTTGAAG
>QNEL01000131.1 GCA_003645185.1 Candidatus Parabeggiatoa sp. nov. 3 | reverse complement strand
AGTGATGATCGGCCTCATCAAGCACCCAGCGGCCAAAATAAACAATGGGCCTACTACATCCGCGACGGATCACAAACCCTAGTCGCAAAAGGAAAAATATTAACGGATTTACTCAATTTATGCGCTAAAATCCCTTATGATGATCGGCGTGCCAGCCAATTTACGCTCAATGATTTGAGATCGACATTAGTGCGCGAATTTTTAGCCGAAGTGGGTAGCGGATTGGTTGAGGAAAAAAACGATTATCAAATTTATCGGCATTTAGGGCTCAGTGCTAAAACGAATAATCATGAAGTCCCCAAAAATATTGCCCTATTATTTTTTAGCGATGATCCCGAAATCGCCTTTCGAGGAGCGCGTATTGAAATCGTCTATTTTCCAGAAGATAAGAGTGGGAATTGTTTACAAGAATGGTTATTTTGCGGGCCCCTGCCCAAACAAATTAAAGACTGTATGAATCATTTATCTCATTTTTCAACGACTTATATTCAAAAACAAGATGAACGTTATGAAGCAAAGCGATGGGTGACTTTTCCGTTGCCAGCCCTCAAAGAAACCCTTGTCAACGCGATATATCATCGTAGCTATGAAGGTGTTTTGGAACCCACTAAAGTTTATATTTATCCGAATCGCATTGAAATCACCAATTATCCAGGCCCCGTACCCGGCTTAAAAAAGAGCCATTTTGAACAACAACAAGTACCCGCAGTTCCAGCCAGAAATCGTCGCATTGGAGAAATGCTCAAAGAATTAAAATTAGCAGAAGCACGCGGCACAGGCATACGCAAAGTCTTTAAAGCCATGACAGCAAATGGCTCACCACCACCCCGTTATGAATTTGATCAAGAACGGACTTATTTTACAGTGATTCTACCAGCGCATCCAAATACAATGTAGGGTGGGTAAGCGGGCCGCCCTGATCACCGTTTCAAGCCATAAGCTATCCGCCCGCTTGCCCACCATTTTAATCTATCATTAATCAGCGTCAATCATGACAATCAGTATTAAGTAGGTACGCATAAATCTTTTAACATTTTCTGTATTTCACGCTAAAGTTTCGCGGAGCGAAACTTTAGCGTGAAATGGTGGGTAGCGTGTTTTTGCTGCCCACCAGCCTTCTACTTATCAGCGTTCTATCCTATCTCCCAGAGGCTTACTTCAACGTAACACGATTGGAGTCTAAATCAAAAGTAAACGAAAGCGGTTGTTGTAGCAACCAAATATCATACAGATCAATTTTGCCAAAGGCATTAGGCACTCGAACACAGGGCACATGAAGTGAGCCATCAATATAATCCGCCGTACAATCACCTGATGCTGCTGCTGGCGCAGCAGGGCTACTCGGCGCACTAGAAGGGGTGCCACAAGAGGCAAGCGTTTGCATACCGCGCACTTTGACATCAGCAATGCGATCATTAGCGGTAATACCTTCAAAGGCGACGCGATCAAATACCTGCCCTGCATCAAAAGTGATCGGCTCTCCCATCACGCTGCCGTTAGTGTAAAGATTCGCGACACCTTGCTGAACGGTGATTTTAACCTCATTAAAATTATGATATTTATTCCATCCGGGTAAGATCTCGTGAATAAGCTTACCACCGTTGCCTATACCGTTAGGCATAAACTTTGCCCACCCACGATCTCCATTAAAGGTCAGTGAAATCTCCTGATTGTCAGCGGTTAATAATTTAATCCCCTTGGGATCGCCGCCAAAATCCGCCGTGATAACCACTTCATAATCACCAGTGAGTTGACCCAGCACTTGCAAATTGCCAATTTTGATTGGCGAGGTTGAACTCAGCCATTTGAACTTGTCTGTGCAACTGGTTTTCCTCGGATCAAGGCAACCTTCTTTAACCACCAAATTTTCCCCAGCGGTAGCACCAACCGCCATTGTAGTGGCATCTAACACATAATCCTTTGCCAAACTCCCCTGCATAGCCATCATCAAGGCAACACTCGTAGTCGGTAACAACAATTTGTTCATCGCATTCTCCACTCAATAACTCGTTAAACACAAATCGTAGTGCGATGTGGGTAATATGATAGAATAATATACCAAGTACAACGGATAAACGTAGCGAAGCTTCGTTACTTCGTTTGACGGTATAAACGGATTTTATTCGTTGCACAACAATCAATTACCCTATTCGCACCACAACCTTCGCAAATTGAAAATTCAAGAGCGTCACAATTTAGTTGATTATCCATTCATTTACCACCGATATTATCGTTATTTAACCGAAGAGCGCGTTTAGTTATGCAAGTCTATGAAAAAATTAAAGTTATTCGTCAACTCAAAGGTTGGTCGCAAGAAGAAATAGCGCATAGATTAAATATGTCTGTCAGTGGCTACGGGAGCATTGAGCGAGGCGAAACCGATGTCAATTTGTCGCGGCTAGAGAAGATTGCCAAAGTCTTTGAGATAGATTTATCGGAATTATTTAATTTAAATGAGAAAAACAGTTTTCATGTAGGGGATAATCATACCGTTCATGTAGGCGACAATCAAACACTTCATAATTCATCAAATATTAATTCTTTTTCTAAATATGATCTCCAACAGGAACTTGAAAAATCTCACCTGATTATTGAACAACAAAATAAAGAAATTGAATGGCTTAAACAACAAAATGCAGATTTAAGAGAACAAAATACGGATTTAAGAACCATGATTGAATTTTTGCAAAAACCATAAATGAAAGTTGCGTTTTTTACGCAACACAGAGTTCACAGAGTTTCACGGAGTTTCACAGAGTAAAAATAGAACGCGGATTTGACTGATTATCCTGATTGATGCTGATTTTTTTTATGAGATTAGCTTTTTATTCGTGCCAACAATGACAAGGAGCAATATGTTGGGCTAACAACTCACGAGGAGTGATAATGTTACAAACAATCAAAGCTTTCGTAGATACAAACAAGCAAATTCAGCTATTGGAGCCCGTTAAATTTGCTAAAAAACAGGCTTTAGTGATTATCTTAAATGATAATGAAGCAACAACTGGTATTGAAAATGGACTTTTTACGGAAAAATATTGGAATAAATCGGCAGAAAATGAAGCCAGGTTACCTTTACAACCAACCGTAACCGCATACCACAAACTGGAGAAAGAAATGATTGCGGCACTCAAGCAAGATACAGAAGATCAGGCTTATCAAGCGGAAATAATGGCTTGGGATAAAGTCGTGGGAGACGGGATTGATGCCAAAAAATAATTTAACTTATCGACGAGGTGAAATCCGTTGGGTAAGCCTTGATCCCACTGTTGGAGCAGAAACACAAAAAATTCGCCCTGCCTTGATCGTACAAAATGACATAATGACATTATGAACCAGTATGGACTATTGACGATAGTAATACCTTTTCGTTCTGGTCATAAACAAGCTCCCTATATTGTGAACGTTGAGGCCAGTTCTACTAATGGATTAGATCAAGATAGTTTTATAGATGTGGGACAAATTCGTGCTGTTGATCATAGTCGTATTTTGGGTTTAGTAGGGGTAATAGAAAACAAATACTGGCAACCCATTTACACGGCTGTCAATATTGTTCTGGGATTTTCATTATAGCAATACCTCTTGAGATGGGTAATAGCAGAAACAGGTTTATGACGCTTTCTGTTTTGGAATCTTATTAATGAATGCGCTTTGGTTTTTATGTGATTTTTTAAAATGGGCGTTCCAAAACGACGTTTCAAAAGGAGCTTAACATGAGTAAAATTTTATGGGTTGACACTAATGACATGGGTGGCGATATGGTACCAAGACGCTTGAAACGAAAAGGATTTGACGTTGTACGTGCTTTCTATCGTGAACAAGTGGTAGAAATGGTTCATAGTGAAAAGCCTGATTTGATTTTAATGGATATGCATTTATCGTTTAAAGATGGCGAAATGGCCATTTTCAAGCTCAAAGCGTCAGAAACAACCCGACACATTCCGGTTATTGCGTTAACCGCTCATGCGATGACTTCGGACAAAGAGAAAGCGAGCAAAGCCGGTTTTGATGATGTTGATACTAAACCAATAGAAATGCCTCGCTTATTGAGCAAAATCAATCGGTTATTATCTATTGAGTCTAGTACAGGGGATTAACGCAATGAACGGATTAGTTTAATCCGGCCATAATCTGCGTTCTATTGAATTAGGATAGAACGCTGATTTAACTGATTGTCCTGATTGACGCTGATTTTTTAATCAGTGTTCCACGCTAAAGTTTTTGCGCGCAAAAATTTTAGCGTGGAAATCAGTTTAATCGTTGTGATTTTGGGCACTGAAAGAACGAACTTTCGTTATACACTTCTCAAAAGGAGCTTTGCATGAATAAACTTTTATGGGTTAAAGATAAGGAACTTTGTGACGATATGGCACCAAGACGCTTGGGGCGAAAAGGGTTTGACGTTGTACGTGCTTACGATGGTGGACAAGCGGTAGAAATGGCTCATAGTGAAGCGCCTGATTTGATTTTAATGAATATGAATTTACCGGTTAAAGATGGTGAAACGGCCATTTTCGAGATCAAAACCTCAGAAACGACCCGAAACATTCCTATTATTGCGTTAATTCATACAATGACATCGGACAAAGAAAAAGCGATCAAAGCGGGTTGTGATGAGGTTGATACTAGACCAATAGAATTACCTCGATTATTGAGCAAAATCAATCGGTTATTATCTATTGAGTCTAGCTAATTGGCCAGTAGATATCTTGGCTAAAATTGTTGTTGAAGGAGACACTTTGCATTGCTGACCACTTATTCTCTGTGGCACTCTGTGAACTCTATTCCAGGTTCAAGTTTTTGCGCGCAAAAACTTGAAGCCTTGCATGTTGAAGGCGGCTTTGAAAATCGTGCCATGCACCATTTCACTTAACAAGTTTCGCGAGCGAAACTTGTTAAGTGAAATGTGAAATACAGTTTAAGTTGCCCGTCTCCCATAAAAAAACAAAAATCTTATTTTTAGTAACGGTAAAATATTGTTTTGAACAACTGAATGATTGAACAAAAATATAAAAATGAACAGTATCATCCGTTATGAGTAAACCGTTTACCGCATCAGCATAACCCGCTATTAACCAATCAAGTGTCGCACTGCAAGTTTGTCCAGTTGATTCAATTAATTCTTCAAACGAATTGAAGATCATTATCAATCTTGGCTATATCAAATTTATACATACAAAAATTTCGCAAATTTGAAAAGCTTCGCAAAATAACAGGCATTCCAATAAACCGCAAAATAAATTTGGAACGAAAATAAACCGCAAAATAAATTTGGAACGAAAATAAACCGCAAAATAAATTTGGAACGAAAAATGGCTGCAAAATAAATTTGGAACGAAAAACGGCCGCAAAATTTATTTGGAACGAAAAACGGCCGCAAAATTTATTTGGAACGAAAAACGGCCGCAAAATAAATTTGGAACGAAAAACGGCTGCAAAATTTATTTGGAACGAAAAACGGCCGCAAAATAAATTTGGAACGAACAACAAACGGCTGCAAAATGATATCTTATATCCCGATCCTGAATCTCTCAATCACACTGTCAATTCAAAATGAGATCAAACCGTTTACACTCAACCGGCCTTATTTATACTATACGCGCGCGCTAATATATATGGATGGCAATCTTGGGGAATCAATCCGTCAGTCGTGATGGGGCACAGTGTGGGTGAATATGTCGCGGCTTGTCTTGCTGGGGTGTTTAGTTTAGAAGACGGTTTGAAATTAATCGCGCAGCGTGGGCGTTTAATGCAAGCTTTGCCGCAAGAGGGCATGATGGTAGCCGTGTCGGCCAGTGAAAAGCAGGTGCTTAGCGCAATTGCCAAATCAATCCGCTGTGTCGATAGTGGTGATTAATGGGCCAGAAAGTGTAGTCATTTCAGGATTGCGAACCGCTGTCGAAAGCGTTATCACGATTCTAGAAACACAAGGCATCAAAACCAAACCGCTTACCGTTTCCCATGCGTTTCATTCTGAAGTGATGGATGCCATGCTGGCCGATTTTGAACGAGTCGCGAATCAAGTGACGTATTCACCACCACAAATTGCCTTGATTTCTAATCTCACGGGTAAACTGGCGACGGCTGATATCGCCACACCGCAGTATTGGTTAACGCATTTACGCCAACCGGTGAGATTTGCGGATAGCATCACAACGCTACATCAATTCGGTTATGAAGTCTTTTTGGAAATCGGCCCAAAACCGACGCTATTGGCTATGGGCAGTCAATGTTTAGCAGAGGGCGTGGGCACTTGGTTACCGAACCTACGTCAAGGGCAATCAGATGGGCAGATCATATTACAGAGTTTAGGTGAACTGTATGTGCGAGGGCAATGCCATTAACTTAAGGGCAGACACGCAGGTATGCCCCTACAGGGCAGACACGCAGGTATGCCCCTACAAAACCTCACGTATTTAGAGGCTGTAGGGGCGAACCTGCGTGTTCGCCCTTGCTTAAGTTAATGGCATTGATGTGCGAGGCGCGTCAATTGATTGGGCAGGTTTTCATCGTGATGAAAAGCATCGTCGCATCGAATTGCCGACTTATCCTTTTCAAAGAAAACGCTATTGGGTTGAACAACCGGCTCAATCTCAATCCTTGTCACAAGACAACAGCCCGATTTTGAATTTGATTGTGCGAGGCGATACAGCAAAATTGGCACAACGATTGGCAAAAACAGGCCGTTTATCAACAGAACAGCAAAAATTATGACCTGAATTACTCGATATCTTAGTTCAACAACATCAACAAGAGAGTCAATTCAATCCGATCAAAGACTGGTTTTATCAGTTGACTTGGCAAGCGAAACCGCGTCGCGCTATTATTCAATCTGAACAAGGCGATCATACGCCCAGCCGTTGGCTGATTTTTGCCGATAGGCAAAGTGTTGGAAAAACCTTGGCACTGCTTTTAGAAAAACAGGGGGTGTGATTAAAAATAAATTTGGAACAAACAACAAACGGCCGCGAAATAAATTTGGAACAAACTGTCGCATAATAAATTTGGAACAAAAAACAAACGGCCGCATAATGAAAAAACCATGCACTTTTAATCGCACCCGGTATATCTTCGTGCCCCCATGTCACTTTAGAAAAATGAAGATGAGGATTAGTTGTTGACAATAGGAATAGGTTTGAAGACTGTTCCTAAATATTGTTTGATCATTAGGCATTAAAAAAGCCCCTTGTCGTAAGACTTGGGGCTTTTTGTTGTATTTAGAATTTGGGCCAAATTTTTGATTAAATCTATCAAAATCAAATTCTCTGACCCCTTGATTTGGGATAAATAGTGGTCTGTCCACTATTCTCCCCTATTCTCCATTTTTCTTAAACCACCTGGTCGTTCTCAATCGTTAGCTTGGTTCGCTCTCATTTGGCTACTTGAATTTCTTATACAAGTTTGCCATTTCACTTTCAAAAATTGAAAACTTGTCATCAAGTAGTTTTTTGAGACGATATTTATCTTCGGATGGAAGAAAGGAGTATTCTATACTGTTATAGACGTACTCTTTTATACGCATGTATGAAGGCTTATACCTAGTTGCCAACAGCCTATATTCGTGGGACAGGTTATTTCGTGATACTCCAGAGTCATCTGTAGATATAACAAGCGGTACACCATAGCTTGAATAGATAAGGTAAGGGTGTTCGTTGTTCTTTACACCCAATATAAATTCGTTACTGGTAAGGTTTATTTCAATAACGGCATTATTTTTAAGGCCTTCAAGCAATTCTACAGAGTGCTGTTCATAAGGCAAATCGACACCATGCCCAATCCTTTTGGCATGAGCTATATTTAGAGCTTCTTCTATATGAAAAGTCAGATCTTTTGGCCTAACCATGCCAAGTGTCAATTCACCTGCATGAAGAGAATGATTAATATTTGGGTACTTGTTAGACAAGTAATTAAACATCATCATATGTAAGCTATAATCAGCTAATGCCACGAAGTTGTTTTCAGGAGCAACAATATTTACACCGACAATTAATGGTGAGTTTTTTGCTGCCAAATAACCAGATAACAGGTCAACAAATACTTGAATCGGATCTTTGGTTCTGGAAGCATAAGTTTGATACCTCATAACAAAATTATGAGAATCTATACCGCGGTGATTATTTTCCACCATACTAATGAATTCATTAACCGAAACTCCAAATCTCTTCTCACCTATCAAAACCGTGGCAATTTGTTCAAGTAACTTATTAACGCGTTGTTGAGACTTTGCTTCTCTCAACTGTTGATTCAGTTGTTTTGTTCTAACGGAATCAAAGTAGTCAGAGCTTTTCACTCCAGTCCGGCTTAACATAGTCTCTATGTAAACGACGTTTTCTTTAAGCGCTCTCTGCTTAATAACAATCAACCCAATATCCATATATTCATCAGATACATCGCCAAAGTATCCAAACGTGTTGAAAAAGTTAGAGTCGGGGGGAGGCTGATCATGGAAATGGTTCCCATAATCTTTATCGGACCAAAGAGTGAGCAGCTTTCTGTAAAGAGCATCATCTTCTAAAAGCGCCTGAACGGTAATATCGCACCTTTTATTTTCTCTCTTTTTGACAATGCGGAATGTGCATTTATCAATGTACCACCCTTTTTGGCTGACCCAATCCAAATAGGTTTCAGCATATATCGTTCCTGTGTAGTGGTGATGGAGATCCCCTCCCTTAGGCATTTTTGTAAAAAACAAATTGAGCTTGGCGATATTAGGTTTATCACCCTCAAAAATGCTATCGTAAAACTGTGCAGTTACATGAAGATTATCTGCACTATTCGTTGAAGTGGTTGCATGGCCTGAAATTACAGGTGTGTATCCAAACAACACTACCAACATAATTACGACAATTCTGTCGTATTTCATAATTTATAGTCTCCTTATGAACGTGAATTGTCCGCTGTTCCTAAAAACCTACTCAAAGTTGATCATTAGGTAATTCGCTCTTTGTTGACAACTAGGTAAAGTTGCTAGTGCAGGATCGCTCCAATATCGAGACCAACCGGCCAACCAGCCAACAGCCAACAGCCAACAGCTAAAGCAGTTGTCTAAAAGCTCAAGTCACCTAAAGGTGACTAACAGGCTGCAAGTTTTTGCGAAAACTTGCAGCTTTAAATGGTTCTTGACTTCAGCAAAAGCGCAAATTATAACGGTGAACAAATAATATAGTTAAATAATGCTAAAACTACGATTGTGGGGATGTAGTCACCACCACCTGACTTAAGCTTTTAGACAACTGCTTTAGCGTAGCCCACCTTCGGTTCACGCCAAAGATTTTGCGCGCAAAATCTTTGGCGTGAAAAGCTGTTGGCTGGTTGGCTGGGTGGTCTGATCATTTCCGCTTTACTGCACTAGGTTGAGCAGTCCCAACCGCTGGCACGAATCTGATAGCCGTTTCGCGCGTTTGTAAATATTGTAATTCAAGTCGGCAGTCCAATTAGGTCAACTTCAGCCTCAAACAAGGTTTGAAACCGAGTATACCCCCCGTCTGAATTCAATACTCAGTACGAGAAAACCTTTCTCGTTATGAGTCAACCTGACTCATAGCTGATAGTTATAGGGTTACTTAGTTTTATTTTCAAGTCATCAAAATTTATTGGACAAATTGTACAAGAAAGTCTAACTTTGTCTGTCACTTTTTGATAACAGTTAATAAACTCCAAAAGGTGCAATAGCTTTATTTTTACAACATCATCGGTAACTCCGAATAATTGGGGTCAGAGTAAAATTAATTGATTATCCTGGGCATTATCTTTTATTTGATTGTCCTTCTTTGGTCGTCCGGCTTTCTTTGCTGTTACTCGTCTTTTGGTTAAATTTTCTATTTGTGTTGTAAATCGTTTATTACCAAGAGCAAGTCCCTTGTTGATATTTTCCCTTATCTCTGTTAATAATTCAGTTTTTATATGTGCTTTAAACAATTCACGATAGTTATTCAACCTTTCACCTTTTGTTTTACCTAAAGCCAGATATTCAGGATGATGCGTTTGTAAATCACTTTTGATACCCAAAGCATTAATAGAATAACTTGACCAACTATAAGCACTTGGCTCATCAACCATGCCCGCCCTAACTGGGTTTAATTCAATATAACGATAAAGTTCAAGCAGGTATAGTTCATTTTGTACCAAGCTAGACTTAAAACGGCCGCACCGAAGTTATCCACTACGTCGGTAGTTACGATTATAGTATCGAACATACATACGTCCAACAGATTGCATCATTCGACTTATTGCCCCTTCTTTTTGGGGTGTACTTCGTTACATGCACATGATTAGTCATTAATACCTTCGCCAGAATACCTACTTGATATTTTTGGGAAAATAACTAGCGCTTTACGAAAGCGTGGCACCAATCAGACATTTAGCACATTCGTGCCACCTTAATATGCTATAATTGGTAACGGGTTTCACCGGAATTCCCATTTGGTTAACTTTTCCAACCATGACTTGAGTTTAGGCAGTATGGCTTTTACCTTGTGTGGCCTAGCTGAGTCACCTATTGGGCATACCGGTGCCCTTATGATGACCCTTATTGCAAAACATGCTACTGTCCCCCTTGACTTTCATCTCAAGGTAAGTTTCTGCTTTATACATCTTATGTCAATGCAACGTCCTCCGACGTATCGAATCGGCCCCCTCTTAGGGCGCACTAGCACAAGTTATGCCTCTACCATCGCTAGTATCTCATTTTTAACAAATAACAGGTTTTTGTAGATTGATTTTAAATCTTCTATTTTGGTTGAGTCAAAAATTGGCGAAATAAAGTATTGATATTTATGAAGTGCTAATTTTTCCAAAATAACAAAATGCCAAACTTCCCCGATAATATAAGCACCTTTTATAAATTTCCAGTCATTTAATTCAACCGCACTGATGAGTTCAGCTAACAGTTGTGGCCTTGGATTGCCATAATCTTCACTTCTTTTGAATTCTTGAATAAAAAAATACGGTTTTTTACTCTCGACTAACCCTTCGCTGACGACAAAATATACCGTACCATTTAAGATGAATTGACTCGTTTCGTAAGTCATCGACAATTCGTAAAAATCTCGAATTTTCTTTTCATAAGATTTAAATCGGACTTTATTCAAAATTGGCACAATAAAGTTCACTTTTAAATCTTCTTCGCTATAAGTTTCAATCAAAGATTTATTATCTTCGATTAAATCGGTTAAAAACATTTCGATTGAATGATCTATTTCAATTTGATTTAAAAACCATTCATCAAAAATACTCTGATCTAAGTTCTTTTCAATCTCAAATAATTTTTTTAACTCAGTATTTCTGATTTTACTATATTGGTAAGTCGGAATTTTTTGACCCGTTAGGATAGCAACTTGTTTTTTTAATTCTTCTATTTCTTTTAACAGTTTTAATTCTATTTCACTGTTCATAAAATATCCTTTTGTCTGAATCAGAAACTTCGGCTCGAAGCTATGCGAGATCATTTTCAGAATTTGAGAATTTACAGAATAAAATCTATTATTTATCAAGAATTTCTGCATCTTGAAAAAAGGGGGCAGGCTCGAATTATTTTTGGACAAGCCTCTTTTCTGCTCCTTTTTTTTATGTAAACCACGCCGTCAACTTGGCTACGATATAAATAGAGTCAGCAGCATAAGCCAACTCACACAGCTAAAGTACTTTGAATTGAGAAATAATCGAATAAACCCGCTACGAAATCAATAAAAATACACTCAATAGGCTCTATCTCAAGGGTTGCATATAAGAATTTAACATCATTTTCAGTTATCAGTTTCACGCAAAAGTTTTTGCGCGCAAAAACATTATTTCACGCTCAAGTTTCGCGTAGCGAAACTTGAGCGTGAAATCGTGAAAATCAGTTATGCCGTTATCAGTGAATGCTAAGTACTGAACCATAAATTTTCAGGTATTTTAATTAAAAGAAACAACCAAGAAGATGGGCAACCACAAGGGATTGCCCCTACGGGCGGTTCGTAGGGGCAATCCCTTGCTCAAGCCCCTTGCGGTAAAATACCTGTTTATTTGTGCTTCAGTACTTATACTTTAATATTAAGAGGGCAATCATAAAGGATTGCCCCCTACAAATTCAAGAATTTTTACCATTTATAATGAATGATAAATAAATGTCAAGCTTTTTTTTGAATTTATTTTTTTCAGCCCCCCTAATTTTTAGGTAACTTCTCATGACACCGATTCTAATCAATGATAAATAAATGTCAATATTTTTGTTTGAATTCTTATGCACAAGCAACTTTAGAAAAGTGTCGAACATCGGTGAGCGTTAAAACGCCCATAAATCGGGCACTTTGAGTTTTTTTTAAAGACATTGCTTAGACTTCATTTGATGAGGTATAAACCATAAGTATTTATGTCATTTAACCGTCATAATTAGCTCTATATTGGATTATTTTCGTTTTTTACTAAAAAAACTAAACACCATCTAAAATTCAAATTTTCTGCTTGTTATGTAGCAAATTAACGCGCTCATATTTGCGTTTAAAGGCCTCTTTTTAGGGTAAGTAGGGGTAAGAGGAACCCCTTCGCCTGAAATCGTCTCTAAGGGCTGTTTTTTGAGAAGTGGCTTTTTTAAAGGCCTTCCGAATGGCGAACTATGAATTATGAATTATGAATTATATGAAGTTTGTGTGGCGGGGTGCGAAATTTCTTGCTGTTAATTTTTCTGTGATGCGCTACAAAGCTCCGCCGGGGTATAGCGAAGTACTCACATCACAGAATTTTTTCGACCTGTGCGGTTAGAAATCCCTGCCCCAGCCAAAACAGTCGTTTTGCCAAATGAAACTCACTCGCGCTACCCGTGAGTACTTATTTTGCCACGGAAAAACACGGAAAAACACGGAAATATTCCGTGCTTTCTGTGTCATTCCGTGGCTAATATCCCAATTCCTGATTTTACGGCCATAATCAGTCTCATCAGCGTTTTATCATCTCACCTTTATGGGATATGCCAATTTTTTCACGAATCGCTTTGACATCTGTGCCAGTATGTACAAATTCACTAGCCGGTGGTAATTTTCCCCGTAAAATCAATGCCCCTTCTTTAACACTTAGCATTAATTCAGCAAAGGTTTCATCACTCATTGTCTTAGTCATTTTGATACTCACTTTCTATGAATTTTTTAAGTTCTGACTTTTGTTTACCTGTCAGGTGCTCGTTTTTTAAAAAGGCAAAGCGTTTCCCTATTGAATAAAGTCAATCAGTACTTTGGCTCCGGGGATTGATCGGATTGGTGCGTGGGCCTATTGTATTGTAAGTAGAATCAATAACCTATTTGTGAAATTTAACTAACTCAAACGAAAAATGCTACTATAATATGTACTATACACACATTCTCTTAGCCAGTCACGGTACGCCCGGTGCTTGTGCGGCCGAAATGGCCGCTTTCAACCTCAGCAGTCCTGATACCAGCCTACATCACCTGATAGTCGTTCCTGATTTTTGGAAAGGCATGTTAGGAGATGACTGGCTCAACAACGCGATAACCCAAATTCGCTATGGCCAATATCTGGAAGGCGAATTAGAAAAAGAAGTTCAAGACAATATCAACCGCGTCAGTGCGGAAGCCAAAGTACGAAACATCAGCTATACTTATGAATTTATGCTAGGTAAACCCGCAGAGTGTTTACTCAAAGTGGCCAATGATGCCGACTTTGATCTCATTATCATGGGTTCACCTCGCCCCAAAAATCAAGAAGGCCTGAAATCACGTATGCATTGTGAAACCTTGCTACGCGGTTTATCGAGTCCCCTATTGATCATTCCGCATCCTGATATCAAGGGAATGGGATCGTAGAGACGCGATGCTTCGCGTCTCTGCTTCGCGTCTCTGCTTCGCGTCTCTTCTTCGCGTCTCCAATGTGATTATCGTAGAGACGCGATGCTTCGCGTCTCTGCTTCTCGTCTCCAATGTGATTATCGTAGAGACGCGATGCTTCGCTCGAAGAGGCATTAGAGACGCGAAGCATCGCGTCTCTACACCACCATTTATCAGATCGCGAAGCTCGAAGAGGCATTATAGACGCGAAGCATCGCGTCTCTACACCACCATTTATCAGATGTGTAGCAAATCCGCTTCGCTCGAAGAGGCATTATAGACGCGAAGCATCGCGTCTCTACACCACCATTTATCAGATCGCGAAGCTCGAAGAGGCATTAGAGACGCGAAGCATCGCGTCTCTACACCACCATGATTCTTCTAAAAAAATGACAATTCAAACCCCTCCTTCTCTTCCCAGTGAAGACGCTGCCTGGGTGCGCGTTACCACACCCTTATCAACACAGAAATTACGTGAATTTTGTCGCGACTTAGAACGTTTCTATCGCATCAATCCCCTGTTAGAATTTGCACAATGGCGATCAATCGGCCCTAACCACTACGCTTTAGAAGCTAAAAACCTCAGCAATGGACAACAAATTGCCACTGAAATGCAGCTAAACGAAACCGATAATGGATTCAAAATCACCTACACAACCGGATTGAAAACGGCTACACTGATTCATATTGAAACTCAAACAGATGTCAAAGGCACTGTGCTTGTGATTATTGATGATTATAGTGGATTACCAGAGGCCAAACGTACACAACGCTTAGCAGAAGTGGATCGGAGTTTGGAAGCTTGGGGCCAAGAATTATACCGCTACCTACACAAGTGGCAACGTTGGGCCTGGTTTCCACCTTACCGTTGGTATATGGGCCTCTGGCAATCCATGAAACCCATGGCGCGGCGAATTGCTTACACATTGATTATCATCACACTCTTTGAATTCATTGCATTTTTAATGATAGTTGGGTTTTGGGTGATAATAGATAAATGAGAACCGATTTTCAAACCAAATTTATTTTGCGGAAATTTTCAAACCAAATTTGCTCTTGGAGTGCATGTTATTTTGCTCTTGGAGTGCAAAATTTATTTTGCATCAATTATTTTCGCTTGCCATGAAAGATTTTTAGCTTAGTTTTGGTCTTATTAAGGGAGTCCCAAAAAAAATAATTATCCGAGCAAGCTAGGGTGGGTGGAGAATGGTGGGCTTTAAAAACCCGTTACCCACCCTACAAACAAATAACTTTTATTTTTCAAACCTAAGAAATGATGTTTTAATAATACCTGGTTATTCCAAAATAGTGAGGAAAAACGGGTATGAAACCGTCTGATAAGCGGCAAGTCCGCTTTGAGAGACTCGTAAAAACTTGGACGAAGGATGTATTTCGTTATGCTTTCTGGTTGTGCGGAGATCAGCATATAGCAGAGGAACTGGTACAAGAAACCTTCACACGAGTCTGGAAATATTTAGATCAACTTAGCGATGATAATGCTGCGAAAAGTTGGCTGTTTACGATTGTTAAAAGAGAAAATGCGCGCCGCTATGAACGTTACTGCCCTGAAATAGAAACATTGGATCATGATCAAATAGCGGCCAACGGGGATTACGACACCAGCACTGAAGCGTTTGTGTTGCGTCAAGCACTCGCGAAACTGCCCGATGAGTACCGAGAACCCTTGATATTGCAAGTGATCGCTGGGTACAGCATTAAAGAAATCGCTCTGCAAATGGATTTATCAACGGGTGCCGTTATGACCCGCGTACACCGTGCTCGCCAAAAACTCCGCGATACTTTGCAAGGTACTGAAAACAAATGAATTGTCAAACATTTCGTGAATACTGTACTCTCAATCCCACTTATCGGAAGCAAGCGTTTTTGCGCCATAAACAGGCTTGTTCTGCGTGCGCCGATTTTGCTGACGAGATGATGCTGTTTGAGCAAACCTTGGTTGAGGCGATGAAAATAGAAATACCTGCTGGGCTGACTGAACGTATTTTGCACAGGCAGACAATACCGAGTGCCGATGATCAGCGTTTGCCAACCCCAGTGGGTTCTGATGAAAGGAAAACAGGGCATCTATTCAAGTTTTTGAAACGCTATACCCCTTCCCAACTCGCCTCCCAGTGGTTTCACTATTCCATTTATGCCCTAGCAGCAAGCCTTGTGTTAGCGATAGGCTTATTGGTTGGCAGCCTGTGGTGGCAAAGCCACGTTTTACAACAACAGGTGATAGCCTATATTGAAAATGAGCCACATGCCTTTCTGATGAATGACGAAGTGCCACCAGACGAAGTGCGTGCTATGTTTCAAGCCATCGGAGCCAAACTGACCAGCGATATTGGCCCAGTCAATTTTTGTAACTTATTGACTATCCAAGATTATGCCAGTGCTCATATTGTTTTGACTGGAACAAAAGGCCCCATTAATGTTTTATTTATCCGCGATAGCCAATTAACGGGGTATCACACCTTTAGCCACGGTAAATTAAAAAGTATTATATTTTCAGCAACATGGGGTAATCTCGCCATTGTCGGTGTTCCAGAGGAACCGTTGGAGAAAATCGCAGTTCGCCTCAACGAAGCCGTGATTTGGCTTTAGCCTATCCAAAAAAGAAATTATCCCCGTTTTTCTTGTAGGGTGGGTAACGTGTTTTTGTTGCCCACCAATAGCTCAATGTAGGGGGCCGGTAACGTGTTTTTGTTGCCCACCAATAGTATCAATGTAGGGGGCCGGTAACGGTTTTTTGTTGCCCACTGTTTTATTAGGAGATTTTAAAATGCGTAAAGGGTTAATCAGCAGTCTGTTCCCCTTATTACTTGTACCGTTAATCGGTTGTTCTACCAACAATGGTTTAATCAGTATTGAAAGTAGCCAAGGTAGTGTTGAAGAAGTCGCCAATCGTTTTGAGTCCATTTTGAATAAAAAAGGCTTGAAACTCTTTAATAGAATTAATCATGCAGACGGTGCCAAGGCGGCTAATTTGAAATTAAATCCCACCGAATTACTCCTTTTTGGTAATCCGAAGGTGGGAACCCCGCTTATGCAATGTCAGCAAACGACAGGTATCGATCTGCCTCAAAAGGCCTTAATTTGGGAAAACTACAAAGGGCAAGTCTGGATTACCTACACTGATCCACAATACCTTGCTAATCGTCATGGAATCAGTGAGCCTTGTGCTGAAGTCATCACAAAAGTGGGAAAGGCATTAAATGCTATCGCGAATGCGGCAGCGGTGCCATAAGTACTGAACCATAAATTTTCAGGTATTTAAAAAAACAGAAAGGGGGCCTTGGTTGTAAAATACCTGTTTATTTGTGCTTCAGTACTTAGCGGGTTTTTTGAGGTTGTTATCAAAGTGAAATATTTTTGGTTTTGTGAAAGTCTTATTATCTGAAGGAGGGGCAACCACAAGGGATTGCCCCTACATGACATTGTGTAGGGGCAATCCCTTGTGGTTGCCCTTGGTTGTAAAATACCTGTTT
>QNEL01000130.1 GCA_003645185.1 Candidatus Parabeggiatoa sp. nov. 3 | reverse complement strand
GTGTTCAATTGTTCAATTTTAAAATATCAACTAGGGGCCAATGAGTGTTCAACTGTTCCATTTTCATAAGATTTTAATGGAAAAAGGAAAGAAATTGGATAATAAAGAAGTTTTAATTACTTTTGAAAAGTTGGAGAGTAAAAAGTTAGATGGTGGGCAGCAAAAAGACGCTACCCACCCTACGAGGAATGGTACTTTCATTAAATGTTACCAACAAAACGGTTAGGGATAACTATTTGCTCATATTGAAGTGCATGATCAACAACCCCTTAAAAACTTTAGCTTAATTCATGTCGCACACAAACACATTTTATGGGCAGACGGCTCCGAACTTTTTCGTGATCCATTATTTGAAAATGTTAAAGGCTATTTAGTGCATGAAATTTTAAAGCTGAGTTATCCAAACACCGAATGGCTTGCCATGATACATGCGATGGCGGTTGCTTATGGAAAAAAAGCGGTTGTCATGCCTGCCCCCTCTGGCTATGGAAAAAGTACCTTGACAGCCGCTTTATTGAAAGAAGGGTTGAGTTATTTAGGCGATGATATGGTGCCAATACAACGTGCTACTCATCAGATTACCCCGTTGCTCACCAGCTTGAGCATTAAAAAAGGCAGTTGGCACCTATTGAATACCCACTATCTGGAATTAAATGAGTTACCTTTTGGCTCAGTGGCATGCCCTGCTTTTCGTTTGATTATGGTGAATTGGAGCAGGCTGTTCAAAAAATACAGGAATTACTTTTCTTCTACCAAACCTGACAAGCGGGAAACACTATCTTATCCATTCTTATAAATAATCCTTGTAGTTATATTTTTTTTAGGGCGGAGTTGATGATCTCACTTAAATCTATTAAAATTCGTCGACTTCCGTCATTAGCTACGCTGAACTACCTTTCGTTGTACTCAAAGTTAAAAACACAACCCATGCCTCTATCCCAATCCCTCGCTTTCTATCAACAAATTGAAACGGCTGCCAATGATGCCTTTGCACAAGCGCGTTGGCATGATGCCGTTATGCATTATCAACAAGCCATTAATCTTAATCAGCAAGACGCTGACTTACATTATCGTTTAGCACAATCATTATATGAACTAGACAATTTTGATAACGCGATATTAGCTTGTCAACAAGCCATTAAACTCAATGCTCAATTCGCTAATGCCCATAAGCTATTAGGCGATTTATTATTAAAAACCCAAAAACTGTCTAAAGCCAACCAAGCCTATCAAAAGACACTGGCACTGAATCCCGATTTAGCCCTTGAAATAATAGACGCTTATCAAGCATTCGCTAATGTGCTTGCCCTAGCCGAAAAATGGATTGAAGCAGAGCAGGTTTATCAACTCATTCTACAATTCGCCCCAGAAGAGATAAAAACCACTGTTTTTAGCAATATTGCTGATTTACTGACGCAACAAAATCGCTGGCTAGAAGCTGCAAACGTTTATAAACAAGCGGCGCAATGTGACAACCCCCCATTGGATTTAACCCCAAAATTAGTCAATGCCTTGGCAATCGTTGCTAACGAAGCTGAAAAAGAGGCGCAAATTCAACAGGCTGAACATCTGTACAACGCAAAACTCAAAGCATTGCTCGCTCAACATAAATGCTCAGAAGCGGCTAACTGCTGTCGAGAAATTATAGCCTTAAATCCAAAACATCAGCTCACTCATTTTCAGTTAGGCAAGATTTTATTGAAGTTAAAACGAGTGGATGAGGCTTTAACGGCTTATGACATTGTGCTAACCCTAAATCCCAATCCCAAATTATCTCGAAAACTCAGTAAAAGATATCATAAATTAGGGGATATTTTCAGCAAACAAGCACAAATTGATAAAGCGCTTCACGCTTACCAAACCGCTTTTAAACTCAATCCAAAGTTATCTGCCAAAATCAGTCGAGCTTACCAAAAGTGGGCTAATGAGTTAGTGCAACAAGCGCAATGGCAACAAGCCGAACGGATTTATTATGAAGCCTTAGAATTGACACCCGATCAAGCGACTATTTTTATTGATCTAGGTGATCTCTTTGCAAAACAGCAGCTTTGGGATTTAGCCATTGATGCTTATCGCAATGCTGAACAAGAACAATCCTTAGCGGTTAATATACATTCTAAATTAGCAATTGCCCTATCTGAATTTTCTAAACAAGTGCAGCAAGAGCAAGCATTTTGGCAAAAGAAAGCACTTGAAGAACAGCAAAATGTGGCATTGCAAACTGAAAAATTTAAGTTGCCCCCAATTGTTGGGGCCGGTAATGACTACAGTTTCATAGCAGCACAACGCAATCGTTTCATCACTGACAACCCCACATTTCACTTACCCGTTTCAGTCATTATTTCAGTCTATAATCGCAAAAACATTTTAGCGAAAACGCTGGCCGCCCTCACGCATCAAACCTATCCATTGGATTTGATAGAAATCGTTATTGCCGACGATGGCAGCACGGATGATCTAGAGGAAGTCATTGAAAAATATGGACAATCTCTCAATATCAGGCACGCTTGGCAACCCGATAATGGTTATCAGATGGCCGCTATACGCAATATAGCCATTCAAGCGGCTACGCACCAGCATTTAATCTTTTTAGAGTGCGATATGTTGCCAACGCCTCAATTGATTGAACAGTTTATGGGTTATTTGCATATCACGGATAAGGCCGTTCTGATGGGCCATCACCGTTTTGTGTGTACAGATGAACTCACTGATGAGGCAATACATCAAGACATTCATTTGGCTTTAAATCTACCTGACACGATTCCTCAAAATGAAGTACCCCTATCTAAAGCAAGTGAAATATGGCCTTTCACTCAATTTAGGGCCAACAACTGTGCCCTAACCAAGGCCGCTATCAATCAAATCGGCCTATTTGATGAAGCGTTTCAGGCTTATGGTTATGAATCTGAAGAATTGGGTTATCGTTTCTATAATGCCGGCTATTATTTTATGCCCGTTATCGAGGCCCTAGCTTTACGCCAAGAAGCCTCTCATGACGAAATTGATCATCCTGCTGAGGAAACCCGTCAATTAATAGAGCAAAAATGCCCCATTCCTAAATATAGAAATCATCAAAATCCTAATAATGTCTATGAAATCCCTACAGTGTCTCTCTATATGTCAACTTACAATGCGGCCCCTTATATTAAAGAAGCCGTAGACAGCGCGTTAAATCAAAGCTATTCTGATTTGGAAATCTGTATTGTCGATGATGGCTCAACCGACAATACATTACAAATACTAAGGGATAATTACCCCGATAATCCAAAAGTCAGTTGGATAAGACAACCACATGGGGGTATTGGTAAAGCTTCTAACCTAGCCGTGCGTATGTGCAAAGGCATGTACATTGGACAACTTGATGCCGATGATTTTTTAGAGCCCGATGCCGTTGAAACGATAGTCAAATTTTTAGAGACGCATGATGTGGCTTGTGTCTATGGGCGTTTTACCCTGCTAGATCAAAATAGCAAAATGCTTAAGCCCAGCCCGCAAACACTCGCTTTTTCTCGCGAGCAAATGATGCAAGGTATGATTGTTTCCGCTTTTCGTATGTTCCGTAAACGGGATTGGATGCGTACAGAGGGTTTTGATGAAAGCTTGAACAGTGCGGTTGATTACGATATGTTTATGAAGCTCAGTGAGGTAGGTTATATCCACCCTATTGATCAAATCATGTACACTTATCGTTGGCATGATGACAATGTCTCTCAGAATGTCGCGCCAAAATCCCAAAATGCATTATCAGTTGTTAATAAAGCATTAACCCGATTAAAACGTGATCAAGATTGGGAGGCTTATTATCCTGATTTAAGCAAGCCAGACGCAATTGAACTACGCAAAAAACAGAAACATTTGGAAAAACAACAAGATACAATACAAGCCCCCAGCCAAGCCAATTGGAAAGTGATAGCGGGGCAAACTATAGAAGGCTTTCCCAATGATTTGCGTTTACCCCCCATTATTGGCAATGGTAATGACTATAGTTTTATTGACATGCAATTACGTCAATTTATTGCCACCGGGCAACCTTATACACTGCCAGTCTCCATTATCATTCCCGTTTACAATCGAAAAGCCATACTGGCAAAAACCTTAGCCGCGCTGACGCATCAAACTTATCCGGCTGAATTGATTGAAGTGATCGTAGCCGATGATGGCAGCAGTGACGGTGTCGAAGAGGTGATTGAAAAATACCAGCAACATCTAACCCTGAAACATGTTTACCAAGAAGATTTAGGCTATCGCTTAGCCGCAGTGCGTAATTTAGGCATAAAAACAGCGACACATGATTGCCTCATCATTTTAGATTGTGATATGTTGCCCATGCCTAATTTAGTTGAATCGTTTATGCAGTATTTGCATATCACCGAACAAGCCGTTTTGATAGGGCATAGACGCTTTATCTGTACAGACGACATCAATGATGATGACATATTAGCGGATATTACCGTTGCCACTTCACTGCCCGATATCATCAGCAAAAACATTATATTTGATAATGTTCAAACAAAACAAACACTTGACTGGCGATTGAATATTTATCAAGACACAGATTATTTAAAGGCTGCCCTTTTTCCAACCAGTACTTGTGTTGGTTGCAATATCGCCTTGACAAAAAAAATCATCCATGATGCCAGTTATTTTGATGAAGATTTTCAAGCATGGGGTGGAGAAGATGAAGAATGGGGTTTTCGTGTTTATAATGCCGGTTATTATTTTATACCCGTTTTACGTGCCGTGGGTTTACACCAAGAACCACCGAGTGGAGAAAATGAAACGGATCGTCTATTAGGAAAGGCAAAAACCAATAAACTTTTGGAAGATAAGTGTCCAATTAGATATCGTCAATATCGAACCGGTATGATTTATAGCGTACCTAAAGTGTCGATTTATATTCCCGCTTACAATGCCGGAAAATATATCAAAGAAGCGGTTGATAGTGCATTAGCTCAAACTTACACCGATTTAGAGGTGTGTATTGTCAATGATGGTTCCACAGATAACACGCTTCGAGTGATAGAAAACCACTACCAAAATAACCCGCGTGTCCGTTGGCTAACTCAGCCAAATGGGGGCATTGGCAAAGCCTCAAATGCCGCAGTTCGTCTCTGTCGTGGCGTTTACATTGGGCAATTGGATGCGGATGATAGACTAAAACCCCATGCTGTAGAAACCATGGTTGACTACTTAGATAACCATAATGTGGGTTGTGTCTATGGTAGTTGTGAAAATATAGATGCAACCGGGCATTATATCCAAGATGGTTATAATTGGCCGTTTTTTTCACGCGAGAAATTAATGGGAACTATGATCGTTCACCATTTTAGGATGTTTAGAAAACGAGATTGGCTCAGAACGCCTGGTTTTAATGAGCAGATCAAAAATGCCGTTGATTTTGATATGTTTTTAAAACTCAGTGAAGTGTGTACAATCCATCATCTTGATAAGATAATGTATGGCTATCGCTGGCATGGTGACAATACCTCTATTGTTCATAAAACAGCACAGTTTGAAAATCACGTACAGGTGATACGGTTGGCATTAGAAAGATTGGATTTAGAGCAAGACTGGGAAGTGTATTCACCTCATCCAGAGAATATTCGCAAGGTTGAATTTAGGAAGAAAAATAAGGGGGTTAAATTGTGGAAAAGTTAGATTGTTTTATAGGACTTTTTTGGGACGTTAATCTATCCATCCTAGATAAAAATCAACATAAGCGATTTTTTATCGAAAGTTTAACTAATTGAAATATAATATAGTACAGCGGATTGACGGAATAAACGGATTGACTCAATGTTACCCATAAACTAATCCGTTTATTCCGCAAATCCGCTGTACTAAACTGACTAAAAAAACCATGTCATACAGCAATTTCACCTTAAAAAGAGTCAAACAGGAATTAAAGATAAAAATCATTGAAGACAAAGACTTATTCTCTAAAATTAAAGAGATTCAAGTCAGTGATTACTTGCTAACCACCTTAAAATATAATATGCCATTAGCCTTAGCGGTTGGTACCGAAAAAGTACGCTCAGAACTGCTCATTGCCAATATCTTGTTAGAGGTGAGAAGATTACTCAATGATCAAATCAGCTTTTTTTCTGGCATAGCCTTAGATGTTGATAAAGACCGAGATTTGAATGGATTTTGTGATTTCATTATAAGCAAATCACCAGAACAATTCTATCTTAATGCCCCAATTATAACCATCGTTGAAGCCAAAAATGAAAATATCACCGGTGGTTTAGGCCAATGTATCGCCGAAATGTTTGCCTCAAATCTCTTTAATGAAAAAGAAGAGGCACCTTTACCTAAAATATATGGTGCCGTAACAACCGGTAATACATGGCGATTTCTCGAATATAAAGATAACAGTGCTTGTATTGATATAGTGGAATATCACATCACAAATGTCAATAAAATTGTGGGCATCTTGATGGAAATGGCAAGTGGTGGGCAACAAAAACACGTTGCTCACCCTACAACTTGTGTATAACGATGAGAAGCTACCATCGGGGCTTGCGCGGGGTGTTGCCCCTACAATATTCTTAAAGTAGGGGCAAGCCCCAAGCGTTCTAATCAGAAAAATAGCATTGATAGGGATAAAACAAAATGAGACTTGATCAACTTGTCGTCCAGAACTTCAAAGGCTTTGAACACAAAATCATTCATTTTTCACCACAATTTAACGTGCTAAGTGGCGATAATGCCACCGGAAAAACCGCAATTCTTGATGCGATAGCAGTAGGAATAGGCGCATTGTTTCAGGGTTTTGATAGCATATCTTCCCGTCCTATCAGAACCACTGAAATACGTCACACCGGATACCGATTGGGAGCAGAACTTAAACTTGAACCCTATCCCCCAGCCATCGTGCGTTGTAGCGGAGAAGTGGTTGATTCAGGCCTCATCACTTGGGAACGCCGTTTACATAAACCAAGCAGTAGAACGACACACCAAAATGCTAAAAATATCATTAATAAAGCAAAACAATTACAGGAAAGAGTGAGAGCCGGTGATAAATCTTTGATATTACCCGTAATCAGTTATTATGGCACGGGTAGATTATGGTTACAAAAATCAGCCAGATTAGTCGAAACAACTAAGCCAGACTCTCGTTTATCAAGCTATGAAGGTTGCCTCGAACCGGCTTCTGATGAAAAACAATTCTTACGCTGGCTAAAAACAATGGAAATCGCAGCGCTACAGCGAAAAGTGTCTATAGGTGTATTAGAATGCATACGAAAAGCAGTCAGAAATTGCTTAGAAAACTGTGAATCCGTCTACTTTGATATTCAGTATGATGAATTAATAACCACTTTATCAGATAAACAAAGCCTTCCAGCCCACATGCTCAGTGATGGACAACGTATTATTTTGGGAATGGTGGCTGATATTGCTTACAAAGCCGCTTCGCTCAACTCACAATTAGAAGAAAAAACCGCTTTAGAAACACCTGGCATTGTATTAATTGATGAAATTGATTTGCACTTACATCCTAATTGGCAACGAAAAATTGTCGATAGCTTAAAGACAACTTTTCCTAAAATTCAATTTATCGCCACAACGCATTCTCCTTTCATTATTCAGTCCTTACGTGAAGGTGAATTAATTGAACTTAATGAATATGAACCGGCTGAATACGCAGATCAAAGTATTGAAAACATAGCCGAATACAAGATGGGTATCGAAATACCGCAACGTAGCCAACGCTATTTAGACATGATGGCAGCCGCTAAAGAGTACTACCGCGTTTTAGAGCAAGCTAAAGAGGCCCCTTTGGAAAAAATAGCCTCACTTAAAAATCGTTTAGATGAGTTATCCGCCCCTTTTAGCGACAATATTGCCTATCATGCCTTTTTGGAAATGCAACGTGAGGCAGCTGGACTTGGGAGAAATGCGGATGAGGCCCATTGAACGAGGTGAGGTACCGACTGATACCAAAGGCCAACCTAAACAGTACCGCCGTTATGACCAAGCTAAACCAGATTTAATCAAGCGCATGGGTGAATATTGTTCATTTTGTGAAAGATTTATCCCAACCAGTTTAGCCGTAGAGCATATCCAATCCAAACATTATCAACCACAGCTTGAACGATCATGGGATAACTTTTTATTGGGCTGTAGTAACTGCAATTCGACTAAAGGGAGTCGAGTTCAAGACGATGTAACCCAATCGAATTATTATTGGCCTCATTTAGATAATACGTTTCGTGCTTTCGTTTACAAACCGGGTGGTATTATTGACCTTAATCCGGCACTCAATGCAGATGAACGGGATAAAGCACTAAGAACACTTGAATTAACCGGCTTAAATAAACATCCAAATGCCTTCGTTAAACCAACTCCAAAAGATAAACGTTGGAATCACCGTAGAGAAGCTTGGGATTTAGCGCAACAGGCAAAAATGTTGTTCGCGACTTCTAATAATAGCCCATCAATGCGAGAATTCATCGTAACACAAGCTAAAAAAAATGGTTTTTTGTCAATCTGGATAACCGTTTTTCAGAACGAACCGGATATGTTGAAGCAGCTTATCCAAGTTTTTCAGGGCACTTGTCATCAATGTTTTGATTCAAATGGTCAACCAACTCCTCGTTGTGGGGGGGAATTATAAGCTGTATTAAAAAAAATTGTGCCAGAAATAGTATACATACTTGATAAATACTATCCCCTCAAGCGTGTCTATTGCTGTTTTTGCGTCAGTTATTTACTGCTACATCCATTAAGAAAAATAACTCAATGAAGAATTTGACTTTTTTCACCATCCCCCAAGCTTTTGAAAATCAATCTGACTTGATGCAATGGCAGGGCATTAAAAGTTGGAGTTTATTAAATCCAAAACCCGATATTTTTTTATTGGGTAATGCGCCTGGTGTCGCCGCCATTGCTAATGAATTAGGTTTATACCATATACCCAATGTCGACCAAAATGCTTCAATCAGTGATATAGCCAAGTGGCTGGATAGAATAATCAATAACACGATTCTGGTTTATCTCAATCCAAGCGTGATTTTGACTGAAGGGTTTACCCAAACCATCCAAGACGTTGACAACGCGCATTTTTTGCTAACAGGCCAATATAGAACGCTCCAAATGGAAGGCCTCATAGATTTTAACGACACGCAATGGCCGCATCAATTGCGTATTACGGCTGATAAGCAAGCGATGCCACAAGGGCAACTACAAAATGTGTATTTGGTATTCACTAAACAGCTCTTGAAACAATTATTTGTGCTTGATCCTAATGTGGAATACAGTTTTGAAAAACAATTGTTTTATGCCGCATTGCGAAAATATTATCCCATTATTGATGGCAGTTCAATTATTACGCCGTTTTTGCAAACAGGTTATAATCCGTTGCAAAGAAGTCAAACGACAAGTCAGCAACCTGATTTGCAAATCAAACCTGACTATGCCAGCATCGCGCATGACATTGTGCGTATGACTGATGAAAAATGTAAAACAAAACGGGGGTTGTCTAATGAAGAGATTGTTAATGACATTTCAGAACTTTTAAATCAACAATTTCAATGCTCATTGGCAGAACAATATCAAATCGTTCTGTTATTAATCAAAAATCATGCTCAAAATAAATTCGTTTTTTTGTTCGCAGCAAAGTTGACTTACGAGCAAAACAAAATAGATGAAGCCTTTTCGTATGCACAACAGGCAGTGGCTTTGAATGAACGCGACCTCTACGCTCAGCAACTTCTCAACCAGATCAGATTACGTCTGGGTTTGCCCAGTTGGTCAGAACAAGATGAAAAAGAGCTGAGTCAACGTTTTTGTATACAACCATTTAATCGTTTAGAAACACGCTATAATGGTCAGGTTTTTACCTGTTGTATGGGTTGGTTGAGCACACCAATAGGCAATATTAATCAGGATACGCCAGAAAATATCTGGAATTCTGAAATAGCACAAAAAATTAGACAGTCTATCCTAGACGGTAGTTTTGCCTATTGTAGCCGCAGTAAATGTCCGAAAATTATTAACAAAACGCTGCCTTTTAAAAAAGATATCCGCTCACAATTTGAACGAACGATTATAGATCAGCACATCACAGTGATGTCTATCAAACCGCAAGAACTCAAATTGAATCATGATCGTTCATGTAACCTCGCTTGCCCTTCATGTCGATCACAGCCTTACAGAGCAAAAGGAGATGAGAGAACACATTTAGCTAAAATAGCAGATACCGTCATTTTACCGCTATTACAGGATGCGAATCTCGTTGAAATAACGGGCTCAGGGGATGCTTTTGGCAGTGAACATTTTAGAACTATTATGAAACAGATTAATGCAGAAGCTTTCCCCCACCTGAAAATAGATTTGTTTACCAATGGTGTGCTATTTGATGAAAAATCCTGGCATCAATTAGAACTACAAGGGCTGTGTCGGCGTGCCGTGATTTCTATTGATGCCACCCTTGAAAAAACCTACAATATTTTAAGAAAGGGGGGTGATTTTAAAAGGCTACTCCAAAACCTTGAATTTATTTCAGGATTGAGACAACAGGGGCAGTTGAGTCGTGTCGTTTTAGTTTTTGTGGTTCAAAAAGAAAACTTCTTGCAGATACCTGATTTCATCAGGCTAGTCAAAAAATTTAATTTTGACGAAGCCTTTTTTCAAATGATTGCACCCTGGAGTCAATCTATAGAAAAGTATGAAGATAAAAACGTTGGCTTCTCTAAACACCCACTACATCAAGATTTTTTACAAGTCTTGCGTGATCCCTTGCTGCAAGATAAAGTTGTTTTTCTGGGGACGATGAAACCCTTTTATGATCAAGCTTTACAATCGACATTCGATAAAAATGGGATTTGTTATCTCAGAACAGAATCTGATAATCCAAAACAATTGGATACCCCATCTCAACAATTGCAACAGACTTTGAGAAAAAAACGTACAGAAAGGCTGATGCCTTCTTCACATCAATATGATCTGACAATCAGTGAAGCCAAGAAATTTATTTGGTTTCGAGTACCCAAAGTCGCCAGTCGTACCATTTACGATCATCTAAGAGAACATCTGATGCCATTAGACTGTGAGCATCCTTCTCGGATTTACTATCCAGTGAATCTATACAAAGACTATTTCAAATTTGCTTTTGTCAGAAATCCATGGGATAGATTGGTTTCTTGTTGGTACAATAAAGTGATTGATGAGAATGCCTTTAAATTTAACGAGATAGAATATGAAAAAATGCAGCAATTTGAGTATTTTGTCAACTATGTTGCCAGTCTGAACATAGAAAATTGTGATCCGCATTTCAGATTGCAATCTCGCTTAATTGATCTCAGTAGTATTGACTACATCGGTCATTTTGAAAATCTTGAACAAGACTATCGTTTTGTTTGTCAAAAAATAGGGCTATCACAAAACACCTTGACCCATAGAAATCCGTCTTCAAAAACAAAAGATTATCAAGCATTTTACACCAAAGCATTGCGTGAAAAAGTACATCAGATTTATTTAAAAGATATTCAGATATTGGGATATCAGTTTTAAATCAGTGAGATGGGGAATCCATGATGAAAACCGTTTATATTCATATTGGCACGCCTAAGACCGGTAGTACCAATTTGCAAACTTTTTTTAAACTCAATAAAACACTTTTAAAACAAAAAGGCGTTTATTATCCTGCTGAAGGTTCTTATTACTATAATAATGCTCATCACATTCTAGCCCGTGCATTTAATGGTGACTATTATCATTGGATGGATCCACAACGTGAACCTAAATATAGTCAAGAATGGTGTACGACACAAATACGCGAGCATATCAATCAAACAGCATGTCAGAAGATTTTATTGTCAGCAGAGGGATTTTGGTATGTTTCTGCTAAAGAACTCAGAGGGATTTTCGATAACATGCCACTTGTGTGTAAAATTATCGTTTATTTACGACGGCAAGATCACCGTTTAGTCTCTGCTTATAATCAGAATGTGAAGCAATGTCGAAAAGAGAGATATCATGATCATTTTGAGAATTTTATTAAGATAGAAATAGAAAACAAAAACTCTTCATTTTATCATTATCCAAGAATAACAAAACTGGCTAAAGCCTTTGGAAAAGAAAATATTATTGTCAGGCCATTTGAAAAACAACAATGGTATCATCAAAACTTGATTGAAGATTTTTTAAATATTTTAGGTTTACCCCTGACTCAGGATTTTGAAAAAGCCGAATACAGAAATGAATCGCTGCCTTATGAACTCATTAGTTTGATGGAACTGCTTAATCAACAATCTCATTTAGAGAGAGGACAACAACTCAAATTTAGCGGGCGATTAAGAAACTTGCCTTTAGAAATGGAACTCCAAAACTATGATCCCTTATCACCTCAGTTACGTCGAGAAATCTTGGACTGTTTTCAAGCCGATAATGAAGCGGTTGCGCGTGAATACCTCGGTAGAAAGGATGGGCAATTGTTTTATGAACCTTTACCTGATCGGGATGCGCCGTGGGAACCGTATTCTGGTTTATCTATAGAAAAAGTAGCCAAAGCAACCGTTAAAATTTGGCAATTAGAAGAAAAGAAACGTCAAAACTTGTTAAGACAAATTGACACATTAACACAGGATATTCAAAGCGAAAAAACCGTCAATCAAACATTAGAATTAGAAAATCAAACCTTAATTGATCTGTTGATAAAGTGATATGGCTCTCATGAAAACACTCTATATTCATATTGGCACGCATAAAACCGGTTCCTCGACGCTACAATTGTTTTTTTATCAAAATAGGGAACGCTTAAAACAATTGGGTTTTTTTTACCCTACAGAAGGTACTTATTATAAGCCTTTGGGAAGGAAAGCAAGTGAAAAGGGTGGACAATGTTTTCTAGCATTTTCTATAAGTGGTGTGTATCCTCATTGGCTGAATGAATGCCAATGGCCCAAAAAGGAAGAGTGCATTAAAGAAATACGTAAAGATATTATACCTTACCAAGACTATGCTGATATACTCATTTCCACAGAACATTTTTTCAGGAAGGTTAAGCCAAAAGAGATTTTAGAAATTTTTGAAGGCATGAATTTTCAGTTAAAGATTATTATCTATTTACGACGACAGGATCACTTTTTAGAATCTCTTTACAATCAAGACACAAAAAATGCTAGATATCAAGATAGTTTTGAACAGTTTGTTAATCAAGAAATTCAAGATAAGCAGAGTTACTGTTATTTTTATCCAAAGCTTTTAGAGTTTGCATCAATATTCGGTCAAGAAAATATTATAGTAAGGCCTTTTGAAACAGAACAATTTTATCATCATAACCTGATAGAAGATTTTCTTAATATACTTGGGCTTAATCTTGATGAGACATTTTCCCTGCCAGAGTCTCGTCGAAATGAATCACTCCCAACTGAACTTATACAACTGATGGTACTTTTACAACAGCAATTTGAAGCGGATATCAGGCAACGTGCGGTACTGAATAGCCTTTTGAGAGACAAAACTTTTTCTTTAGAAATTGATAGAAAAAAATACAGTTTGTTTTCGCCTAAATGGCGTAGGGAAACACTTCAACATTTTGAAGACAATAATGCGCGTATTGCGCGTGAATTTTTAAATCGGGCAGACGGGCGATTATTTTATGAACCTTTACCGGATCAAGATGCTGGGTGGGAACCGTATCCGGGTTTATCTCAAGAAACTGTCGCTGCCACAGCGATTAAGATTTGGCAAATGGAACAAGAGAAAAACCAACAATTACTCGAAAAAGTAGAACACTTAAAGCAAGAACTACAAAATGTAAAAAACAGGCATGAAAAATTGGATATAGAAAATAGATTATTAATCAATCTGATGGATGCTTATTGATAAGCGAGCTAACATCTATAATACCAAAACCTAATCAAGACCGGTAATATTATGCAAACATTTACACTATTTACCATTCCACAAGCTTTTGAAAATCAATATGACTTGATGCAATGGAATGCCATTAAAAGCTGGACATTATTAAATCCTAAGCCGGATATTTTTTTATTGGGTAATGCGCCCGGTATCGCCTCAATTACCAATGAATTAGGTTTATACCACATACCCAATATCGATCAAAAATCTTCAATTAGTGACATAGCAAAGTGGCTGGATAGATTAGTCAATAACACGATTCTTGTCTATATCAATCCAAGCGTCATTTTAACAGAAGATTTTGCCATAACAATCCAAGACGTTTACAACAATCAAGATCATTTTTTCCTAACCGGACAATATAGAACTGTCCAAACGGAAGGTGCAATAGACTTTAACGACAATCAATGGCAACACCAATTGCGTGTTATGGCAGACAAGCAAAGTTTGCCACAAGGACAATTACAAGATGTATATTTGGTATTTACTAAACAGTTGTTAAAACAATTATTTGTTAGTTGTGAAATGAGAGATGCAACCGGGAACTATATTCAAGACGGTTATAATTGGCCGGTTTTTTCCCGCGAGAAATTAATTGGCGCGATGATCGTTCACCATTCTCGGATGTTTAGAAAACGAGATTGGCTCAGAACCACTGGTTTTAATGAACCACTCAAAAATGCCGTTGATTTTGATATGTTTCTTAAACTCAGTGAAGTGTGTACAATCCATCATCTTGATCAAATCATGTACGCCTATCGCTGGCATGGTGAAAATACCTCTATTGTTCATAAAACCGCACAGTTTGAAAATCACGTACAAGTGATATGGTTGGCATTAGAGAGATTGGGGTTAGATAAAGACTGGGAAGTGTATTCACCTGATAAAGAGAATATTCGCAAGGTAGCATTTAGACAAAAAAATAAGGTGGGTTAAATTGTGGAAAAGTTAGAATGTTTTATAGGACTTTTTTGGGACGTTAATCTATCCACGCTAGATAAAAATACACATAAGCGATTTATTATCGAAAGAATTTTGAAATACGGTCGGCCTGAATCAATAAAATGGTTATTGGCGAATTATACCGATCAAGAAATCATCGAAGTGGTCAAATTGTCCAAAACGATTGACAGAAAAACCGCCAATTATTGGGCCATTCATTATCACATTCCAAAAGAAGAAGTGCTATGTTTGAACAGATCATATCTACAAAAATGCTTTTATTAATGCAACAATTGTCATCTGTTGATGAGATCAGAAACAATTTTTATTTAGCGGGTGGTACAGCATTAGCTTTGCAATGTGGTCATCGCAAGAGTGAAGATTTGGATTTTTTGACCCAAATCAATTTTGATGTCGAAAGGCTTTCTCAAACGATTTTATCGTTTGAAGGTACAATTATCAATCAAGAACAGGGAACGCTTCATGTCATTGTAAATGAAGTAAAAATGTCGTTTCTCTACTATCCTTATTCACTTTTAAAACCTCCCGCAAACTTTGCAGGGCTACCAATGGCGAGTATAGCTGATATTGCTTGCATGAAAACAGTAGCCATTTCTCAGAGAGGAGAGAAAAAAGATTTTTACGACATGTATAAAATATTGACTTTGATGACGCCATTAGAGTTAAAACAGCTATTTTTAGAAAAATACTCATCAAAAAAAATCAATTGCTATCATATTTTAAAATCTTTTTTTTATTTTGAAGAAGCTGAAAATTTACCCGATCCAATCACATTGGATGGTACAACATGGACAGAAGTCAAAGACTTTTTTATTAATAAAGAGAGAATTTTAACAAAAGAACTGTCTTGTTAAATAATAATGACTGATTCGGTTATCTTGTGGGTATATTGATGGAAATTGCAAGTATAACCTAGAAAATGAAAGGCATCTGTAGGGGCGAACCTGCGTGTTCGCCGCTTGACAATGATGACCGATTTGCCGCTTTTGTTGAATTAATTTTGGATGCTGCCTCAATTTTTTTAATAAAATAGAGTATCAAAGCCAGAAATGAATGAGTACCCGATACCTTTTTTATGATGTAATAATCAGGATTCAAAGATTGCATGAAGTACAGAATTAATCATAAAAACCACAAATTAAAAAGCACAACCCTGATAGGGTTGAATAGGAATAGCCCCAGGTGGAACCTAGGGTTCCAAAATAAATATATCTCAAAAAATGTATTTCATGCAAAAGTTTTTGCGCGCAAAAACTTTTGCATGAAAACCCAATCGGGAAATGCTATAACTGGCATGGAGATAATAAAATGAGACTTGATCAACTTGTCGTCCAGAACTTCAAAGGTTTTGAACACAAAACACTCCAATTTTTACCCTAATTTAACGTGCTAAGTGGTGATAATGCCACCAGAAAAACGGAGAACTGATGATTAATTTGACTTTTTTTACCATTCCCCAAGCTTTTGAGAATCAATATGACTTGATGCAATGGCATGCCATTAAAAGCTGGACTTTATTAAACCCTAAACCCGATATTTTTTTATTGGGTAATGCGCCTGGTGTCGCCTCCATTGCTAATGAATTATATTTATACCACGTACCCAATGTCGATTCCAAAAATCACAATTCAATCAGTGAGATAGCCAAGTGGCTGGATAGAGTAATCAATAACACAATTCTTGTCTATATCAATCCAAACGTGATTTTGACTGATGGCTTTACCCAAACAATCCAAGAAGTTTACAACAATCAAGCGCATTTTTTTCTAACTGGGCAATATAGAACAGCCCAAACAGAAGGTGTTATAGACTTTAACGACAATCAATGGCAACACCAATTGCGTATTATGGCAGACAAGCAAAGTTTGCCACAAGGACAATTACAAGATATCTATTTGGTATTTACTAAACAGCTATTAAAACAACTATTTGTGCTTGATCCTAATGTGGAATCTAGTTGGGAACAGCAATTATTTTATGCGGCGGTACGGAAATATTATCCCATTATTGATGGCAGTCCAATCATTACAGCATTTCTACAAATTCCCAAGCATTATAAGTGGAAAGTGCTTGATGGACTAGTGATAAAACCAAGCGCAGAGAGAAATAAACCAACTTATGAAAAATATGAACAAATACTAACCCAATTACGATTACAGAACCAATCTCGGTTGCAAAAGATTGATGTGGTTTACCTTTGGGTAGATTCTAACGACTTAAATTGGCAAGCCCTAAAAGATAAATTCACCAAAGATAGAATCTGGCCTGCTGATTCTGTTAGTAGTAATCGTTTCGCCGATCATGATGAATTGCTTTACTCATTGCGTTCTTTAGAACAGTATGCGCCGTGGGTAAATCATATTTATATAGTCACTATGTTAGGACAATGTCCACCGTGGTTGAAACGCAGTCATCCCAAAATTACCCTGGTGGATCATACTGAAATTATTCCCCTAGAATATTTACCGACATTTAATTCAGATGTCATACAATGCCATGTACATCGTATACCCAATCTAAGCGACAATTTCATATTGATGGATGATGATACGTTTTTTGGGAACAATGTGTCCATTGAAAACTTTATAGTTACCTAACCAATAGTATTCAATAGTATTGTATGGAACTAACAGGCGGCTAATAATTAGCAGAAGTTAGATAGGTCATAACACCTTCAAATGTTCAATCCAGTTTGAAGCTCTGTTGT
>QNEL01000129.1 GCA_003645185.1 Candidatus Parabeggiatoa sp. nov. 3 | reverse complement strand
ATTTATTATTAACTGATGTTACGCACTCAACTTCTGTTCCCGAAAGAAGACAAACGACAATTGGTGTTGGATTCGGGCGGCTCACTTCAATCATTCGATATCCCACTCATTTTGTAAGAGTATCGGCATCAAGACAAAAGGTTTCGTGCGCTTGTATAACCTTGATAAGAATCAGGGTGCGTAACATCAGTTATTAAAATACACTTAACAATGAAAAGGAAGAATAGACTACCTATGTTGATATTTTCAAAGCGAAACCCACGACTGGCAAGTACGTGGCAAATCCGCGCTTCTTACTTGCGTCAAACCGTCAAATCCGTATATAGTGGCTTACGTGCGTTGCGCGTACAAACACACTCAAATAAAAGGTTTCTTGGGTCCTTGAAAAAAGGCCTTAACTTTCTGGGTTGTCATATCCGACCCACCAGCACGCACGCAAGGATCGCGTGTTTGTCACGGCCAGATCAAAAAAACGTCCGGTTTTATGAGCAAGGTGCGTCTCTACGACGCATTGGGAAGCCTTTGGTTCTGTGGCTTGGGTGGACCACGCTTCTATCTGCCACCGTCGGCATGACCGCTGAATTACCCTTGGGCACCGCGTTGCATTTTGATGGGCAGAATGACTATGTCCGCATTCCTTATTCTCCCAATCTCAATCCGTCTCGGTTTACGATTGAGGCTTGGGCTAAGGTGGATGGTGCACAAGGAACCTTCCGTAAGTTTCTTGTCAGTCGTTATCAGGTTAAAGGCTATGAACTTCAAGCCGCAGCTGATGGCAACAATTGGAGATTCTCTATGGGTAATGGTTCCAAGTGGCATTCCATCAGCGGGCCATCTATTACTCTCCATCAATGGACCCACGTCGCTGCGACATTTGATGGGAGACAGATGAAAGTGTATGTCAATGGCCAACTTCATGGGACCACCTACACTCCATCTGTTGTTCGGAACTTCGCCGCTCCGTTTACCATTGGAGGACTTGAGGTCCACCATTCATTCTACGGGTCTCTAGATGATGTCCGGGTTTGGAATGTCGTTCGTAATCCTTCAGAGATTAGTGCTCAGATGAATCATCCTTTGCAAGGCAACGAGGCAGGTTTAGTTGGGTACTGGAATTTTGACGAAGGCAAAGGCTACACAGCGAATGACTCTACCGCCTCTCGCAATCATGGGACCTTGACTAATATGAATCCCGCCACGGCTTGGGTCCCATCCCACCTCGTGTCCTCCGTTTATTTCGCTGATACAGATGGTGATGGCATTCTTGATCGCAATGACAATTGTCCATTAGTTGCCAATGAGGATCAAAAAGATACCGACGGTGATGGTATTGGTGATGCTTGCGATACTGACGACGACGGTGATGGTGTGCCAGATGATGAAGATAACTCCCCATTAGTCCCTAATCCGGATCAAAAAGATACCGATGGTGATGGTATCGGTGATGTCAGTGACAATGATGACGACAATGATGGGAAGGATGATGTCAATGACAATTGTCCATTGAAGAAGAATCCAGATCAGGCCGATGCTGATAATGATGGTGTGGGGGATATTTGTGATGATACCCCTGAAGGACCGTGCGCAGAATATGAAGCCGGGCCTGATGTGCTTAACCGTACAGTTCCCGTCAACATGGAAAGATTTCTTGACTATTGCGCCGACGAATCGGGTTGTCGTGTTACCCTTGGTAAAAAAGAGGGTAATACGGGTCCTAAGAATCCTATCGATTGGGTGACTTTACTTGGTTCTGCCACCTTAGTCTATAATAAGGCGACTAAACAATGGAATGGGGGACTGCCGATCGGCAATGAAGGTGTTGATGCTAATGGTATAGATCAACGGATCATGGGGTCACATCCTTGTTATTTCATCGATGCGGAATACACCTGCGGTGATGAAGCGTGTGATCCAGCGCAGGTAAATAAGACCGATGATAAAGCGCAAGTTGGATTGGTCAAATGGGATGATCCCTCAAATACGATATGTGTTTTGGTCATCCACGATGAGAAGAATGACTTATCAGACAAGACTTGTGAATAAGAGTGTGTGCGACTGGCTCATCGCAAGAACCACTCACTCAAGGTTCGGGGTATGTGTTATACTTTGGACTGGTAATATTAGGACTTTTGGTTTTGGGAATGAGCCAAGCGAATTCCCGAAACACGGGTTCTGAAAAGCCCAAAATTTTTCGGGAGCGAGGCGGCACCACTTAAACATAAAACCGGTAACAATCATGAGAAAAACCATTAACGAATTACTGAATGCAAAGCAAAGCGAAGATGATTCATACCAACTCACCATTTTGGATGAACTGACATCTGACAGCTATTTATGGAATTACGAACAACGTGAAACCGGAGTATGCATACCCTCAGCAGAATGCATAGTAAAACATGAATTTATAGAATATTTTAAACAAAATAATAAAACGCCGTATAATCTATGGCTGCAAAAATTACCATTACTTGAGAAACTTGGATATACCGATGAAGCCCGTGACGTTAAATGGATAACAACCAGCATATTGACTCAAGAAAAATATGAAAAACGGAGTCAGCAACCCCAACCTAATGAGACATTAGATGACAATGTAATATCTTATGTAGTGATACCCTCCTTAAATGGACACGTCATAGAAACTATCACTTCAATCAAGCTGCAAGCTACAAAAAAAAGAGTCGTTGCAAATATCGTTGCTGTATCAGACGATGAAATAAAATGCATAGAAAATAATTACAAGAATTGCATACGAATCATCAAATATCGCAACCACCACGAGGTAAATGGGGCATTCAAAGCCGGCGGACTGTTTGAAATAAACATTATTCGTGCTGACAGAGAATTTTCAAATAAAGCGACATTAATTAATCTTGGCATACGCTTGGCCTATTATTCCAAAGCAAAATATATTGGATTACTTGAATCTGGTGATATTTTATTAAGAAATCATTCAGACATGACTACTTTCACAATCGAACAAACCGATGCCAGCCTAGTACATTGCGATCTACACTTTATAGACAAAGATGGCAAGTTCATCGATATGAATGCATACACTGTTGAAGCAAAACGAGCAATATGGACTGCATACACAAGGGATAATTATAATCAGGAAAGTATTGATGACTTAAAGCAATGCTCTTTTATACATATATCAGGAACAGTGTTTCAGACCAAGGCTCTGATTGAGCTTGAAAGAAAAACGGGCCTGTGTGATCCTCGATTTGACAAATACTCTACCATACAAGAGATGATCTTACGATTAGATCACCTCGCTATCGATAATCCTAATAAACCGATAATCGCTTATGGTCCGGATAAATTAGTCAAGGTAAGGACACAGAAATACAACATAGAGGTTCTAGCCAAATTAAAACTGCACCCACAAAAGAAAAATATCCTGATCGTATGTTACTCGGATAATATTTCCAAAGGGTCAGAGCCTTCATTGTCAAAAAGAGCCACAATGATAGCAAATAGTGAAAAACAGGATGTCTATATGTGTGTTCATGATCTGGATTCAACGCACCTCATCATCTATAAAGTAGGCCATGAACACATAAGATTTGAATTTGAGAATAGACCTGAATTACTTAACAATCTATCCTCACTGAGTCCTGCGAATAATAGACTATTTGATGAAATTAGAATTTATAATTGGCATTTTTTAGCTGATTTTTACGATACCAATTTCAATACCGATCCAATGACAATAGAGGCATTTACGAACAGTTTTTTAATGGCGAAAGTAGTGTACCCAGATCAAGAACGCAACATTAAAGAACTAGAAATAGTCAACAGAAAATATCAGCAGATATTGGCCGAGCAATACAGCAGTGAAAGCTTTGCAAGTCTAAACACAGAACAAAGACTTGAATTTTTAAAGACATACAATTTGAGGCCAAGAATTAAGAACATTAATGAATTTGAAGGGAAGATTTATTCGCAGAATGGTGAAGATGGCATCATCAATGCGATCTTTTCAAAAATTGGCCTGACCAACAAGTTTTTTGTAGAATTCGGTGTAGAAAATGGCACAGAGTGCAATACTAGGTACCTTCGTGAAAAGAAGGAATGGACCGGATTAATGATGGATGGGCACGAAAACCCGCCAGCAAATATCCAAATGGAATTCATAACAGCAGAAAATATTCAACACTTATTTGAGAAATATAACGTACCTAAAAAATTTGATCTATTATCTATTGACTTGGATTTTAATGACCTCTGGGTTTGGAATGCAATTAAAGAGTACGAACCGCGTGTTGTCATTATTGAATACAATTCAACCATCCCTTTTAATGAAAGCAAAGTTGTTGAGTATGACAGCCAACGCGTATGGGATGGGAGCAACTACTTTGGAGCAAGCCTCGCAGCCATGATTCAGTTAAGCACAACAAAAGGATATACTCTTGTTGGATGCGACAACAGAGGGATAAACGCGTTTTTTGTTGCCGACAATTTAATTAACGATCATTTTGATCAGCCTAAACCGGAACAATTATACAGATCACCAACATGGGGGCCAATAGAAAATGGAATTCACACCGGACACCGAAAAAGCTTAAGAAAAATGTTAGATATAGCATTTCAGAAAAATAAATTGGCGAAAAGTACTACCTAACCATTTGATTTGATTCAGACTATAGGCCAACTTATGTATCTGACATACTATATTTAATTCTATGTACAGGACTAAAAATATATAATGCTTTGCTCTTTAGATTAAAGATTAACTGTAGGGTGGGTAAGTTCGTTTCTACGAAGTAGAAACGAACTTGCCCACCATTATAGCTCTCATCGAAAGGCAAAGCTTGGGGTATCGACGAAAACAGATAGGTAGGGGCAACCTGATCCACCTATCCGTTTTCAAATCGGGGTTGAAAAAGACATACATTTACAAAGCAATTTGTATCACAGATGGTGGGCAAGTTCGTTTCGAGTTCCTCGAAACGAACTTACCCACCCTACATTTAATTTATAATTTATATTTTTTTGTCCTGTACATAGATATTTAATCCTACATTCAGCACTCTTTACATAAGTTATTGATTTTAAATCATGTCGGGGATGGTGGGCAACAAAACCCCGTTACCCACCCTACATAATACCCGAAAACTTATGGTTCAGTACTTATATGACAAATAAACCCGTTCGAGGAAAATACAATGAAAATAAATACCGGCTTACTCCTTCTGACTCTTTTGAACGAATTCACCTCAAGTAATTATTTTCAAAACAACCTCCAAAACCTAGGTGCGTTAGAAGATATTCCCTATCATTATGAAATGGGTACAATTGACCAAAAACACCAAGATTTCTACGGTGAGCACAGTCAACATACAATTTACGAGTTATGGAAGGAGAAAGCAGCCATACTCAAGGAAAAAGGCAGAAACCATGAAGCCGATGATGCGGAGATAATCGCCCAGAGAATAGCCACACAACTAGGTATCAAAACAGTAACCGAAGCAAACGGACCAAAATTCACCAAAATATACGATGGTAACAAAGACATCGTATGCTATATTGTCCTACCTTCATTAACAGACAATTTATTAGAAACCATGGTTTCAATAAGACTTCAAGAAACCAGAAAATCCATTGTGGCTGTTGTGATAACTTCATCTCAAAACGAGTATGAAGCCATTAAACTGGCATACAAGGATTATATACGTTCAGTCATAGACCATGAAAATGACGCGAACAACATCACACTCAAACCAAATGGATTATTTGAAATCGTCATTGTCTTAATATCAGATGAAGCCTACAATGAAGCAACCCTGATCAATAAAGGTTTGCGCTTTGCCTATAAATATAATGCGAAGTATGCTGTGCTAATTGAGTTCGGAGACGTTTTAGAAAGCCACCATGCCTCAACCTTAATAACAACAATAGAACAAAGCAATTCATGCTGTGCATCTGTACGCAATATTACTGACAACTATACATACGACTTAGCTCATATAAAAGCATCTCGTTTAATGTTTAATATGAATGACATAGCATTACTGGATAAAGTCAATTATTTATGTGACATTCGCTTCGATAAATATTATGCACTACCCGAATTACTAACTAGGTTAGAAAAACATGTCAACCCCAATAATACCCGACCAACCCTTTCTTACACGAATCACAATATCATAGCAGTAGGAAAGAATAGATATAATGACAAAGAACTTGATGAACTCAAACTCGATCCTAGCAAGTTCAATATATTACTTATGGTGTATAGCGACAACCTGTCTAAAGGAGGGGCAATTACTGTTACAAATAACTTAATCAAAGGACTAGCCAATAAGGACACAAACCTCTATATGTTAGTCAATTACTTCGATAGCAACGAGATTGAATTTTATCGAGTCAATGAAGATAGCAAAAGGTTTGATTTTGCAGATAGAAATGATTTTCTTAAACACTTATCTTACATCAGTCCAGCCAACTTAGCGTTATTTGATATCATTAATATTCATTGCTGGCATTTTGGCAGTGACTTTATTCCCTTTCATTCTACAAGCGATCCCCTAAAAATGGCGGATTTTTTTGACCATTTTCCAATGGCTCGCATTGTCTATACGGACCACTCAGATTATAGCAAAGATAAAAGAATGATAAACAAGGGGTTAGCAGACGAATTATTAAAGCTTGGTGTCAACGATTTTGAGCAATTGTCAACTAGACAAAAGGAAGCCTTTTTACAGGCCCATAAGTTAAATGGTTATGACAAGCACACGCCAATGGATGGCGGATATTATTGGTCAAATGAAATGGATGATCACTTTTGGGGTAGATGGACATTAACCAACTTTAGCTGCAAAAGAGAACTAATGGCACTAGCAGATAAAACCATATATGTATCAAAAAGCCAACGAGATTCAATCCCATTACTCTGCCCTAATATTATATACGGAAAGCGTCAGAATGCACCATCCGGGACCACTCCAAAAGTCATCTATAATGGTGTGGATACTGATCAGTTTGAATTTGACAAAGGACTTGATGAGCTTGTCTATAACTTACATAATACTAAAGGTGAATTAATTAATATCCCAAAAAAGGGTAAAATAATCCTATACCTTGGAAGAATTGACATATATAAAGGGGTCATATATTTTGCTAAAGCAATACCCACAATTGCCAAGAAATTTCCAAACGTTACCTATTTATTTGTAGGCGGATATTCAACGGGTTTTGACGATGAGATACGCAAGGCTTGCGAATATCATAAAAACGTTATAATTACGGGAAGAATTCACGGAGACAGAAGTGCTGCTGCACTTTTCAAGAGAGCGGATCTAACAGTCCAGCCCACACTGGGTGAAAGCTTCAATCAGGTCGCAATGGAATCATTATTTATGGGGACTCCGGTCGCTATATCCGATATTGATGGTCCGCAAGAAGTCTACGTCAAAACCGGATTTGCTTATGGCCTCAAACCCGGTGACAGTTGTGCAATTGCTGAGTCAATAATATCTATCCTTGATAATTTAGATGAAGCAAAAGAAAAGGTACGAAAAAATAAAAAAAGGCTAAAAGAAACTTATCATGCCGAAAAAATGTGTTCTGATTACAACACTCTTTTCAAATCTTTTCAGTCCGCCCGTTTTACAGCACTTTCAGAACACCGCAGGCAAATGTAAGAGCAGTATGATAATTTTTTAAAGTGCGTAAGTCATATTTTTATAATAAAAATCAATATGTTATAGAAATAAAGGCGGAATGTATCCCGGTAAACTTAACCCACAACTCATTAGGAGAACCATTTATGTCAAGCAGCAACTCTGGTATTTATTTGCACCCTAGCATTATGGCACATATTTCTAAAGCCGAAGTCAACACGATCTTAGAGCTTGGATCCGGTGACGCATTGGACTCAATCGCACTCAATCGTGCTTATGATGCTCAGGTTTATGCGTTTGAATGCCACCCAGATTCATTAGTCCTCTGTTCCAAAAACCTAAAAAATCACCCTGATATTCACTTAATCCCAAAAGCAGTTTGGAATCAAACTACCACTTTAGAGTTTCATAAGGTAGTGAATGGCAATCCTTTTGCGTCATCTTGTTTTCACCCAAATCCGGAGTATCCTTTTGAGAAATACGAATGCAACCGGATCCAGGTTAATGCAACCCGTCTTGATGATTGGTTAAGCACCAACAATATTAATACTGTAGATCTTCTTTGCATCGATCTTCAAGGGGCCTGCCTAGAGGCCCTAGAAGGGATGGGTAACTATCTGAAATCGACCAAATATATTATTGCAGAGCTCGAAATTCAGCCCATATATCATGAAGAGGCATTACATAGTGAAGTTTGCAATTTCCTTAAGGAGCAAGGTTTTGAACAAATTCTTTGTATTCGCCAATGGCTTACGAGTGAAGGACGATGGCAGGAACATATAAACGAAGACACTGCGGAAGGCACCCCATCATGGTATGCGGATTATCTCTTTGAATTGAATTAAAGGGGCCAGGCAAGAATTATTTTGTTGACACCAAACATCATAACTGCAATTTTCCTTGATTTAAGTTCTTCTATACTCAGCATCGTCATAAGGTCGCTATTATCAAGCCCTCGCAAAATAAATTTGGAACGAAATAGATAACGCAAAATAAATTTGGAACGAAATAGATAACGCAAAATAAATTTTGCACTTCAATCGCGTACAAGCAGATTGATAATGATCCTTTTTTTGGGAATGCGCCCTATGAGGGCGCATTTCTAAAAAAATGGTCATCTTTTGGAAATGCGCCCAGATTTAGCTTGTTTTACAACCGCACATTCACGGGCACATTATGGAAATCCAATTTCATATCACTAGAAGACATGCCACAAGCTAATCCCACCAATTCGGGTAAAAACAATACAGGTAGTTCAAAATCTTGCCCTGCCGCTGCCAGTGCTTTGGGTTGAACACCATCTAGGTTCTTAAAACACAACGGACAGGATGTTACCATTAAATCAACATTCTGTTTATGCGCCCCTTGAAGCACTGAACTCGTCATTTTTTGAGACAATTGGTTATTAGGCCAAGTCAGATGATAACCACAGCAATCATCGCGTGTCTCATAATCGACAATTTCTACCCCTAACACTTTTAGAATATCTTCCAAAGAAGTCGGGTTTTGTGAGGATTCATACTTTTGAATATCCGCCGGATTACGAGTATGACAACCATAATAGGACGCGACTCTGATACCGTTCAGCGGGTTTGTGATGCGTTCCTTCAGTTTTTCCAGTCCCACATCTTGAGCCAACATCCACAACGTATGAGTGAGTTTGCAATCACCTTTATACTCAATACCATCCTCAGCCAGAATCTCATTAACCTGATCAAAGAGTTTAGCCTCTTCCCCTAGCCGCTTTTGCACATTGGAGATGACATTGAAACAGGTGGAACAGGGCGTATAAAAAGGCAAACCCATTTTTTCCGCGCTGGCCATATTGCGGGCATTGATTGACAAGGAAGTCAATTCAGAACGTTCTTCAATCACCCCTGCACCACAACACACGGCATCTGGAATCAAATGAAGTTCGACATCAACCTTATCAAAAACTTGTTGCAGAATGTCAAAAAACCGCGCATCGGTACCCTGAAAACAGCAGCCGGAATAGAATGCATAATGCAGTTTATCGTCATTGTATTGTTGTTCTATCATGCTTTCTCCTTCTTTTCTATTTCACGCACCTTGGCGTAGATTTTGGCAGCCCCTTCCTGACCGGGCAAAGTACACACTTGTCTAGTGGGTTCAAGCCCGTGTTTTGCTAAAGCCGCTTCAGCCGCTTCAATCGCAGCCCAACCTTTTGTACCATGAACGATCACGGGCAGCATAGGTTTATTGACTTGCCCGATTTTTTCCACATCATCCGTATAAGCCTTAGCGCGGCGCGAACCAGGCGTATCGTGGATACCATCATCTATCGCAATACGGCGCATGTGCCGAATGGAATCAGCCGGACGTGTGTCTTTAGGACACACATTGATACACTTACGACATTGAACACAGGACCATAACCCTTGATCCATAGCGGCCTGAATACGCATCCCCCGGAAACTGTCACGCGCATCAACGGAATAACGATAGGCCTTAGCGATAGTCAACGGGCCAGCGTAATTGTCATCAACCTTAACAGTAGAACAAGCTGAAAAACAGGCAGAACATAAAATACAGTCGGTGATGTAGTTAAACTCCGACAATTCTTTCTGAGACATGAGCGATTCCTGTTCTAGGGTTTCAGGAATACGATCACGGTTTTCCATCAGGTAAGGGTGCATTTTAGCGAGTTTTTCAATAACCGGATCGATATCAACCACCAAATCCCGCAAAATGGGCAGCCTTTGTAATGGTGTTATTGTGACAGAAGCCTTGCCAAAATCTTTCAAAATAGGCATCAATTGCGTACTGCACGCCAATACAGGGTTACCATTGACAACGACAGTACAGGAACCACAAATGGCCGAACGACAGAAAGCGCGAAAAGTTAATGAACCATCTTGAGTATCCTTAATATAACGTAAGGCCTCCAAAACCGTCATACCGGTTTCAACTTCCACTTTGAAATTATCAAAATAAGGGGCCCGATCCTTGCCTGGTGTATAACGTTGAACACGGAGATTGGCAAGCAGTTTTTCCCGTTTTGGGGTGATTTTTTCAGTCATAAGAAACTCCCATTAATAAGTCCGTGCTTCCGGTTGAAACTGGGTAATTTTCACAGGTTCAAAATGCAAAACGGGACGCTCATCACGGCCTCTCGTCGCTACTGTATGAACCAACCAATCCTTATCATTGCGCTGTGGAAAATCTTCCCGATAATGCGAACCTCTGGATTCTTGGCGTACCAATGCCCCTTCAACAACAATCTCGGCTAAATCCAGCAAGTTGCCCAGTTCCAAGGCTGTGGTTAATTCCGTATTAAAGGCCTGACTCTTATCCTTAATTTTCAGGCGTTTATAACGTGCCTTGAGTTCAGCTAAACCCGCTTGCCCCTCTGTCAAATCAGCCGCGTTTCGATAAATGCCCGCCTTTTTCGCCATCAAATTGCCCAAGTCTCGACGGATATCGGCGATGGTTTCGGAACTCTCGCCATCCATCAATGCCTTGATACAGGTTTCAGCCGGTGCGAGAGGATTTTGAAGCATCGGTTGAATATCAGTCTGACGTGCATATTCCGTGGCATGGTTGCCCGCTCGACGGCCAAATACCAGAATATCCAACAGTGAATTACCGCCCAACCGGTTAGCACCATGGACGGAGACACAACCCGATTCGCCCGCGGCGTAAACCCCTTCTATGGGCGTTAAACCATTGATATCGGTAGAAATCCCCCCCATAGAATAATGGGCTGTTGGTTTAATCGGGATAGGTTCTTCGAGGGGATCAACGCCCTCAAAACCGCAACAGAGTTCACGAATCTGTGGTAAACGTTCCAAAATACGCTCTTTACCCAAATGAACCAAATCTAAAAAGACTTCACCGTCAGGCCCACCTCTACCTTCGCGTACCTCAGTTTCAATAGCGCGTGAAACCATATCGCGCGGGCCAAGTTCCATCTTTTCTGGGGCATAACGACTCATAAACCGTTCCCCCAAGGCATTGAGCAAATACCCCCCTTCACCCCGCGCCCCTTCACTCATCAAAATACCCGTCCGTCGCAAGCCGGTTGGATGAAATTGTACAAATTCTATATCCTTAAGCGGCAATCCCGCCCGGTAAGCGAGAGCGACACCATCACCTGTATTACCATAAGCATTAGAAGTTCTGTTCCAATAAACACGTCCATACCCCCCTGTAGCGAGAATCACCGCTTTCGCTTGGATAGTCTGAAGCTTACCAGAACGAATATCCAAAGCATTAACACCTAAACAACGTTGCCCATCATGTAACAAAGAAAGCGTCATCCATTCATTAAAATAATTCACCCCACGACGTATGCCTTGTTCATAAAGCGTATGTAACATCACATGCCCAATCTTATCGGCCGCATAACAGGCCCGAATTTTAGAGGCCCCACCAAAAGGCCGCTGAGCAATTTTGCCCTCCTCAGTACGATCAAAAGGACAACCCCAATGCTCCATCTCTCGTATCACTTCAGGCGCTTCTCGACACATCAATTCAGCGGCATCTTGATCAGCCAGATAATCTGAACCTTTGACGGTATCGAACCAATGATCTTGCCAAGTATCCGTGGCATCTTTATTGGCTAAAGCGGCATTCACCCCGCCTTGGGCCGCGCCAGTGTGAGAGCGAGTTGGATACACCTTAGTGAGTACCGCAACTTGTAAGTCCTCCTCCATCCTAGATTTCAGAGCAGCATACAACCCCGCACCCCCGGAACCCACGATTAGAACATCGTATGTTAACATAGGCCAAATTCCTCCTTAATGTGGTGGGTAACTCGATCTTCTCGTTTTTTTTAACGCACTGATTTATAAAGCTTTTTAGAATAACTGAACAAAATAAAGTGTATTCATTTTCTTAAATAAAAACAAAGACTTAATTTTATAGGCCTATTCACAGCAAAGCTTTGTTAGCCCCGTTTTTACAAAAAACGAGAACATCGAGGGTAATGGGTAATGGGCCATTTATCCGTTTTTGTCAAGATTTTTTTACCATAAGATCATCACCACCATGATAGACAATCGACTTGAGAGCAATACTTTTGCATCATTCTTATTGTTCATTTCTAACAAACACGGAGATAATGGGTATAAAGTCATTTAAAAACAATGAGTTATAAAGTATTACTTCATGATCGTTTATTAATCGGAACTTGTATTATATGAGTATTCAAGCAAAAAACAAAAAAATTGTATATATTAGTAAATAATAATATTAATAAGTATTGAAATAAATGACTTTATGGTTATCTAATTTATTAATAAATATGGCTTGTCATCAGGGCATTTTGCAAAACGATCAGATCAAGTCAAAAGGGCACATTTCTATTTTCCCGCTCCACCCCTTCAGTTGTTTTTCAGGCAAAAGTTTTTGCGCGCAAAAACTTTTGCCTGAAAAGGTAAAAGCTCTCATCCTTATACACAAGTCGCTTTGTATTAACTATTTGAGGTATACGTTCCAATTTGAGTTTGTTAGATTGCGAGATTTTCGTTCCAAATTTATTTTGCGCGATTTTCGTTCCAAATTTATTTTGCGCGATTTTCGTTCCAAATTTATTTTGCGAAATTGAAATTGGAGTGCAAAATTTATTTTGCGAAATTGAAATTGGAGTGCAAAATTTATTTTGCGAAATTGAAATTGGAGTGCAAAATTTATTTTGCGAAATTGAAATTGGAGTGCAAAATTTATTTTGCGAAGGCCCGATATCGCTGCGCTTGGAACGAAGTCTGAACTTCCATTGATTCAAAACGGTACCTCATCAGTCAATTCTTTATCAAAATCAAAATGAGCTGGCTGTGGTATGGATGGGGATGGATAAGGCGATTGTGCGTAACCTACATTGCTTCCCTGCGGGTAACGCGAAATGCTCTCATCAAAAAAGGGGCTTTTCAAACGGCCTTGGCTAATCAGTTGTAGCGGAACTAATTCCGTCATCAAAAAGCGAAAGCTGCCAAAATAGTCCAAAATTTGAGGGCCGTAAGTGTATAGTATCCAACGCCAATAAACGGTGATATTTTGCTGCCTACCACTGGTTAATTTTGAACCGCGTTCAATAAAGTCATTCACTAATGTTTCCATCACTGGCGTTGCTATTGGCTTGACTGGCTCAATTTCAGTTTGAAGCCTAGCATAGAAAGTCGCCCATTTGTTTTTGCGACTCTGCCAATCCTGAGAACCTTCATTGCGTGCTGGGGGATTGATGCCTTGTTTTAATCCCTTTTCTCCTTGAGGAAATTCCGGTAAGGGAGGCTGCTGTTTATAAGCCTGATTATAACGAGTTACCAGTATCATGGCTTGTTTTAAACCGAGGCCCCCTGCGCTGATAGGCCAATAGAGCCAAGCATCAGGAATAGAGACTGCCTGATCTTTTTCAAAAAAGCGTTCTTGTATCAGTTGTCGGATTAAAGCAACAATGCCTTGTGTTTCACCCAAAAAAGCATAATGAAATTGAGCGATGGCTTGGTTAATGCTTTCTCTGTGTACATTACCCAGTGGCAATTTAATGCCTAAGCCTTTGATAAGATAGGCAAGATTGCCATTGTATAACGTTACGCGAGAAATAATCGCATGAGATTTTGAAACGTATTCGACGGATTGTTCTAAATGGGCTTGAAATGCCGTTTGGTTAACGCGCCAATCACCGTTATGATCTAATTGTAGTAATAACCATTGAGGTAAGCCGGTGGGCAAGGAAGCTGGACAATCGCCACCACCAATGCACACGGCACCACACTTTTCTTCATTAACGGATAAACCGAAAGCATCACAAAACGTTTGCACCGCTTGCCAAGCGGTAACGGCCTCAACAGCCGAGGATGTCAACAGGCCGATATCATCAATGACTCGAATCACTTGTACTTGAGTCGCCTCTTGAACATATTGTTCAAGCAAACGTAGCACTAATTCTCCTAAAAAATGAGAGAGGGCACGCGCATTGGGCACACCACGTTGCACAATTTGAACGGCCTTATCGTCAGCAATTGGTATACTGCGTTTAAAAAAATTCAATTCCCTTTCAGAAACCCCAAAACGGGCCAGCGTTGTGAGCAAAACGTCGGGCTAGGGTAAAAGTCTTTTAAATCAATTTTGATCACATAAAGCGGTTGTTCTGGAAAGGCGGCACGAGCGAGTTGAATTTCAGCATGAATCAGCATCAAGGCCGTTTCCATTTGCGTTATCGTCTGATATTCTTCACTTGAATAGCTATTCAGTTGGCTTAAATCACGCAACTTCTGATGTATTGAGGCCCGTTGATCAAGAATAGAACCTCGTTGTTGCCCACGGTTTTTGAGCTGACTGTATTGATCTGTTTTTTTAAGCCCTTTCCACTTAAATAGATTTTGCCAACGGTTGCCAATGATTTCTAACAAGCAAGCCGTCGGCAATTCATCATGAATAAAAAGTCGCCATTTTTGGCGTGTCCAAAAAGCTTGCGCCGGCACCTCAATCCATGCCCAATCCTCTAACGCGTTAAGCATAATGGTTAAAGTATCAGTCATTTCTCTTAACAACGTTTTGTTGAGTAAGAAACGTTGGGCTTGATGACGCAGTGCAGCAGTGCGATAACTGTCGTTGCTCAACTGCTGTAATATCAGTTTCAGTTCATAAGCATCAACCGGAATACGCAGTTGACTTTTTATCGCTTTTTGCCCTTGACTCAGATGATTAGGGTGATCTGAATGGACTAAGAGTGAGTCCAATATTGAATTCCCCACTTCAGCAACATGGCTGGCTTGTTGTACGAACTTGTCACGCATGCTTGTGGAATCGGCTGGCGTATTGTCTTCATTTTGTAAAGCCCATTCTTCCAATAAAGCACCAAATAGATAAACAAATTCAGAGCGTAATCGCCCACGGGCTAATTCTCGCTCAAGCTGCGTATGCCAAAACGTCAGTATTTCATGTGAAATTCGGCCAGCCTCTATTTCATGGAGGATAACGTCCAAATTTGCCACATCAGGATGCAATGGTTGCTTAGCAAACGTCAGGGCTCGCAAACCATGATATAAAAGACGTAAACGGTTTTCGTCATCCTCTGCCTCTTGGATTTTTTGGCTTAAATTGTCATAAGATGCCAGCAATTGATCACGTTGTTTTCGCAACTCACGTAGTTTCGTCTGCGTGATAAAGCGTTCTATTTCGTCAAACATAACTCACCTTTAAATGGGAAATTAAATTTATCTTTGGATTGAACTGATAAAACGCAGATTATCATGATCAAACTGATTTCTTTGCCCCAGTATTTGCGCGCAAAAACTGGGGCAAAGAACACTGATTAAAAAATCAGCGCCAATCATGACAATCAGTTAAATCTGCGTTCTATCCATTTAAATCAATAAAACGCAGATTATCATGATGAAACTGATTAACGCATGATCAAAAAAATCAGTGCCAATCATGATCAGAAGCCGAATCAGCGTTCGATCCGTTTAAATCAGTTATCAGTTATCAGTTATCAGTTATCAGTTATCAGTTAATGAGGCCTTCTATCCATTTTAATCAATAGAACGCAAATTATGGCCTGATTAAACTGATTTAGGCTTTTCAAAAATCAGCGAAGCCTTCAATTCCGACTTCAAGATAACTATTTAATATAACACGCAAAAAAAAACCTTCGAGGTTTTGGAAACCCCGAAGGTTTATCAATGAAATCAATTATCAGTTCCACGCAAAAGTTTTGCGTGGAAATCAGTTATCACTGTTCTAAAAATCAGCGCGAATCATGACAATCAGTTAAATCAGCGTTCTATCCGAAAAAATCAATAGAACGCAGATTATCATGATGAAACTGATTAACGCTGATCAAAAATCAGCGTTCTATCCCAAAAATTAAGGCAAATTATTCCAACTCTCTGGCATTGAACAATCACCGGTGATCATCGCGTTAAAGCGAATCCCTTTACCGCGCAGCAGTGTCATGACTTTCTCAACATCGGCATCATCATACGGTGAGGCATCGGTTGCAAACAATATCTCACCACCGACTTTGGTATGCGGGATGGCGACTAACAAGGCTTCTACGGAAGCTTCTTCGCATAATCCGCCACCACTGGCCGTTAAATCTGCAATGGCTCCTTTTAAGACATCCATATCTCGCGTGAAGGCGGCGAGTTTGACGTTATCACCAAAGGTGAGTAAGGCCATTAATCGGGCAGTGCTGGCCTCTCTCTCAGCAATGAATGTCTTCAAGGCTTTGATGATGCCATTGATTTCTTCCTGCATACTCCCCGTCACATCGATCACTAAAGCGAGATCGACTTGAATATCTTCTGGCACAAAGACTGTGGTGCGTGTACGCACTGAATGGGCCGGATATTCATTCGCTGTCACTTTGGCTTGATGCGTCAATAACAGTAAGCCGGCATCTTTCAATTCGACATCCATTTCGACGGTAGCCTGACTGACACTGTCTGCACTGGCAATACTCAAGTCATTCATTTCACAAGTGATTTGCGGGAAAGCACTGCTATCACAGATGGCATAATCGCTGTTAATGGATTTCAATTCAACCCCGATTGGCAACTGACTCACTAAAGTGATACCGGTTGCATCGGTGGGCGCGTTATGACTCAATTCAAGGGCCACGTTGTAATGCAAGACGTTGAGCATTTCTATTGGATCGGGTTGATCAGTGACGCTTACCGATAAATAGGGAATGACTCGTGTCCACGTCTTTTTCAGATCGGTGGGGTACTCTTGCGTGCTAACCGTCACCGTATTAATTAAGGTTTTGGGGAAGCGATTGCTGATCACGACTTTAACGTTAGCTGTTGCGCCTGGGGTTAAGTCGGGCAAACTACACGTTACCGTCTCGGCTTCACAACTGCCGCCATCCAAGGATTCAATGGAGACTAAGTCTGTGTTGTCTGGCAACACGTCTGCCAACGTTACGCCGGTAGCCGTTTCCTCACCTTGATTCGTCACCGTGATCGTATAAGT
>QNEL01000128.1 GCA_003645185.1 Candidatus Parabeggiatoa sp. nov. 3 | reverse complement strand
GATTCTTCCAAAAGCGATATCAATTTATCAGCAATATCATACAAAGGTAAGCCTTAAAATTGTTTTGATCTATTGTAGGGCTCCTTACGTCTTTATGTTGCCCACCAAAAAATCCATGTAGGGGGCCGGTAACGTCTTTATGTTGCCCACCATTAAAATAAATCATATTGAATGCGTATCTGATTCTTCCAAAAGCGATATCAATTTATCAGCAATCTCATACAAAGGTAAGACATAATCTATCTTTCCTCGCTTAATTGCTTCGCCAGGCATACCCCACACGACGCTAGTACGTTCATCTTGTGCGATTGTTATCGCCCCAGCTTCCCGCATTTCCGTGATACCGCGCGCGCCATCATCCCCCATACCAGTCAGAATGACACCAATTGCATTAGGCCCCACATTTTGCGAAATCGAACGAAACAAAACATCAACAGAAGGGCGATGACGATTCACTGGATTACCTTGATTCAAACGACAAATATAACGTGCCCCAGATCGTTCAACTAATAAATGGTAACCACCTGGCGCAATATAAACATGACCAGGTAATATCACTTGCTCATTTTCTGCTTCAAACACCGTCATTGGTGACAGTTGATTCATTCTCATCGCAAAAGAATAACTAAACGTAGCAGGAATATGTTGGCTAATCACAATACCAGGTGCATTAGCTGGCATTTGCATCAATAACACTTTAATCGCTTCAGTCCCCCCCGTGGAAGCCCCGATAGCCATAATTCTTTCAGTTGTTTTAAAATGGCGAATTCGAGGAGTTTCAGGCTTACTGATAATTTCATCAACAGGATATTTGGGCGGAACCGTGAAAAGGGCTTGTGGTTTAGATAAAGAAGGGGATATTTTAGCACCCGCCGCAGTTCTGATTTTGCTGATAATTTCTTCAGTGTAAGATTCAAAGCTTTGGGCAATATCAATTTGGGGTTTAGCAATAAAATCCACAGCACCTAATTCTAAGGCTTGCAGCGTGATATCGGCCCCTTTTTGAGTGAGGACAGACACCATCACAACCGGCATAGGCCGTAAGCGCATCAAATGACTCAAAAAAGCCAAGCCATCCATACGTGGCATTTCCACATCAAGCGTTAACACATCAGGATTAAAGCGTTTTATTTTGTTTCTAGCAATATACGGATCTGCCGCTACACCGACTACTTCAATATCGTGCGCTGAGTTCAAAATTTTAGTCAACACCTGCCGAATTAAAGCAGAATCATCAATAATCAATACCTTTATTTTAGACACGCTTAATCTCCATCAGTTATCAGTTATCAGTTATCAGTTATCAGTTTCACATTTAGCTTCGCGCACCGAAGGCTCACGCAAAAGTTTCGCTTCGCGAAACATTTGCGTGAAATACAGTTTTGCGCGCAAAACTTTTGCGTGAAAATCAGTTATCAGTTTATCTACCTTAAAAAACTTTTGCGTGGAATTGATATACTTAGCATTGTCATAAGGTATACTTAACATCATCATAAAGTCGCGCTATTATTTATACTGCCAACCGCCACACAATCGCTTTTTGTAAATACATATAAAATTTATATGGATATATTGGGTTAGTCACCTTTAGGTGACTTGAGCTTTTAGACAACTGATGCCCGCTGTTGGCTTAAATGTTAAAGTAATAGCGACCTTATGACGATGCTAAGTATATAAGGGTGGACAGTATAACTGATAACTGATAACTGATCAGAACAGATCAACATCACCTGCAATCGGTTGATTTTCCAGATTACGTCGATACGCATTTTCACGTTGAAGTACCATTGGCTCCATCGCTCGCAATTTTTTAACACGCACTCGTCCATTGATTGGGTAAAATAATATTTTGCGTGGATAAATGCCGCCCAAATCCTCTGCTAATAAGTTTAAACTTTCAGTCTGTATATAGCTTTTTACAAAATCAATATTTTTTTGGCCTATACTCACCAAATTTTTCATAATACGTCCACCCCCAAATAACTTCACTTCAAGATTTTTTCGTTGCCCACTACCATGTTTTAATATCTCGTTAATCAGATATTCCATTGCAAAACTGCCATAGCGAGTTGCTGCACTGACACGAGTGTGTTCCCATTTATCTATTGAAATATGGGGCAACATAAAATGGTTCATTCCGCCAATGCCGCTCACACTATCGCGAATACAGGCTGCTACACAAGAACCCACTACTGTCATTAAAATTTCATCATGGCGAGTCACGTAATATTCACCTGGCAAAATTTTAGCGACAGCAGTATTATTGTGAAAATCCCAGTAACGTTTAATGTGTCTATAACCGGGCAAAGTACGCGGCAGCGATGGCTGTCTCATAAATTAATTAATGAATGATATACTGTCCACCGTTTGATGCCAAAGTTTTGCGCGCAAAACTTTTGCCTCGTTCACAATTTGCGCTTTTGCTTTTTGGAAAAATCGAAGGGGTTAGTCACCACCACCTGACTTGAGCTGTTAGAATCAAAAAGCGCAATTTATGACGATGCTAAGTATAAATGATAAATGATAAATCAAGAGTGCTTGACAAAATGCTTGTGTTAAACACATTATTTATAACTGATTAATTCTTAATAAGAAATTCAATCTTTCTTATGCCTTACCGGTTCAATTTTAGACAAATCGTGAAAATCATCAATGCTAGCCAAAAACTGAAAATGAACCGCTTTCAATTTTCAGCTTTGACATACACGGTTTGTTGCAACAAGCGAAAGCGAGTACTCAGTTGAAACAGGTTTTCAGAATGCCCTATCAACAAATAACCCTTATTATCAAGGATATTGGCAAACCGTTCAAATAAAACTTGTTGCGTCGATTTTTCAAAATAAATCACCACATTACGGCAAAATATGATGTCAAATGGGCCCTGCATAGGCCACATCCCCATTAAATTAAGATGTTTAAATGCGATCAACTCTTGTAATTCAGGGACGACTTGTAGTTGTCCTGCTGCATAATCTGAGCCTTTGTTAAACCAGCGATGCAAGCGCATCGACGAGATACCTGAGATTCTCGTTTTCTCATACACACCTTGTTTACCTTTTTCAAGCACTTGAGAATCTAAATCCGTCGCAAGAATTTTGACATCCCAATCAGAAGGCACAACTTCTTTAACCACCATAGCGATTGAATAGGGCTCTTCACCACTCGCACAGCCGGCTGACCAAATACGCAAACGTCGCGTGGCTTGTTTTTTAACCAACAATTGTGGTAATAGAACTTCTTCTAGTAACTTGAAATGATGTGGTTCACGAAAAAAGGCCGTCAAATTAGTGGTCACCGCATTAATAAAATGTACCAATTCTTCCCCGCCATCAGTTTGTAATAGCTTATAATAATTAGAAAAACTGTTCAAATTCAGGGCACGCAAGCGACGTGATAAGCGGCTATAAAGCATCTCTTGTTTATGATCAGATAATTTGATACCCGTATGCTCATTCACCAATTGACGTAATCTCTCAAAATCGTATTTGGTAAAGTGAAACTCTCGCTCGTTCATTATCATCATTTGTCAATTATTAATGACTCATTGAAAATCTATAGTTCAAAGTAGCTCTTTGTTACCTCTGTGTTAAAGATATTTTGTCTTAATCATTCATTATTCGCAATAATAAAGCACAGTTATCCTTGCATCAAACCCGGTAAATGGAAACAATTCCTTATCCAAAGGACTTATGACAAACTGATATAGTCAGAAAAATAATTTCAGAAAAATAATTTAGGGGCAACTTTTTGAAATTAATTACCAGCTAGTAAGCACAGTTAGGTTTAAAACGAGCAAAAAAAAAGTCGCTAAAGCGACTCGACGAACACAATGTCACTCAAACGACTACTACGCACAAAGTTGTTCATTTTTCAGTTTTTTCATGCGTTCACATCAATAACCATTGGTTCGATTGCTTGTCCATGACGTGCCCAATTGATAATGCCACCCTGTAAATTATAAACATTATCATAGCCCTGTTGTGTTAAATACATACACGCTTGGGCAGAGCGTGCGCCAGTGCGACAGTAAAAAACCACTTGTTCATCTTTAGGGATTTCATTTAGACGTAATGGCAAAGTGTTGAGCGGTAAAGGTTTGCCCCCCGGAATAGACGCTTGTGCCATTTCTTGTGGGGTACGCACATCAATCAAAATGGGAGGCGTTTCATTTTTCAACCACTGCGCTAATTCATGAGTATCAATATTTTTAACAAACATAACAATAATTAATAGTTGAGTAAAGAATGAATTTGTTATTAAATTTGGGTATATATTGCTTGATTTAAAGGGATAAATTGGTATTTTGCGTGAAATACAGTTTTTGCGCGTGAAATGTGAAATTGATAATTATAATTATTATTTATTATTTATTATTCATGAGTTCGTAGTCTTCGCTAAAGCGACTTCAAAGGTGATAACTTACCGATTACAAACCGTTCAATCACTGACTAATAAACTAAACTGACGAGACACTTATGCTTGCATTACTTTTCACTCTCATTTCAATCATAATCGGTGGGGTTATCCTACTTTATGCTGGCTTGTACCTGATACAAGATCGGCTTTTATTCTTGTCGCGTCCCATTCAAACGACTATACAACAATGGATTGCCCAAACTTATCCTCAATCTGAGATCACACTATCGGCTACTGATAAAACTCAACTACATGGCTGGCTACTCAAAAAACCAGACATCGAAAAATCCCCTTTAGTGATCTACTTTGGAGGCAATGCTGAAGAAGTCTCTGGCATGGCCTATCATTTTGAACGCTTTGACGGCGATTGGGCACTCTTGCTGATCAACTACCGAGGTTATGGTTTGAGCAAAGGCAAACCTTCAGAAAAAAACCTGAAAAACGACGCGATAGCCATTTACGATACCATAACACAACGATCCGATATTAATACAGATTGCATCGTCGCAATGGGGCGTAGTTTAGGCACAGGTGTCGCCATTCATCTTGCCGCACACCGCCCCTTAAAAGGGCTGATTTTAGTTTCACCTTATGACAGCATCACCCGTGTCGTGCAACGCCATATGCCCTACATTCCCATTTCTCAACTACTCAAACATCCCTTTAATTCACTCGCACTTGCCCCCTCAATAACCACACCGATGTTAGCATTAGTCGGTCAACAAGACACCCTGATCCCCCCAGATCATGCCTACTGTCTGGAAGAAAAATGGGGAGGAGAAATAGATATTCAACTCATTAAGCACAAGAATCACGACAACATTTCCGATATCGAAATCTATTGGGAAAAGATTCGATATTTTTTAGCGCGTATATTCCTAAATAGGTAAAACATATCCAAAGAATTATAATTATTTATTCCCGTTTTTCTTGTAGGGGCATACCTGCGTGTATGCCCTTTTTCTGAATCTGTATGCCCTTTTTCTGAATCTGTATGCCCTTTTTCTGAATCTGTATGCCCTTTTTCTGAATCTGTATGCCCTTTTTCTGAATCTCTATATCACCTTTATGCCTCACTACCCCATTCACAATTCTTCTTCACGAAACAGAACTCATGAAATACATTAAAGTAGGCGCGGTTACCCTCAATCAAACCCCGCTTGATTGGGAACACAATAAAAACAATATTCTCCAAGCTATCGAAACGGCCCGAAGCGACAAAGTCAGCATCATCTGTTTACCAGAACTCTGTATCAGTGGTTACGGCTGCGAAGATACCTTTTTAGCCCCCGGCACCTTAACACAATCACTGCAAAGCTTGCATGACATCGCACCCTTAACTCAAAATATGATTGTCGCAGTAGGCCTACCCTTGTTATATCAAAACCGCGTTTACAACACCGCCGCCCTACTTGTTAATGGCACAATAGGAGGATTTGTTGCCAAACGCTTTCTACCCAGTGATGGTATTCACTACGAACCGCGCTGGTTTCATCGCTGGCCTCAAAGCGTTCAAGCAGAAATCGAAATATCAGGCCAACACTACCCCATAGGCGACATTTTTTTTAACTGTGGCGGCGTGCGAATTGGCTTTGAAATCTGTGAAGAAGCTTGGGTTGCCAATCGCCCCGGAATCCAGCTAGCCGAAAAAGGGATCGACATTATTCTCAACCCCAGTGCCAGCCATTTTGCCTTTGAAAAACACCGACTCCGCGCACGTTTTGTCCTAGAAGGCTCACGCGCCTTCAGCGTCAGCTATGTTTACACCAACTTACTCGGCAACGAAGCAGGCCGCGCCATTTATGACGGCGATGCCATGATCGCCAGTGGAGGCGAATTACTCGCCACCTGCAAACGCTTTAGTTTTGCAGATCGCCAATTGATAACCGCCTTAGTCGATATCGATTTAACCCGCATGTCACAATCACGTACAAGCAACGCCACACCAGTCCAATCTAACCGTATCTCTATTCCCTTTGACCACCCCCACATTATCCCTTCCCAAAATATAACCGCAGTCACCCCCCAATTGTGGGAACATAGCCCAAGCATTAAAGAAGAAGAATTTACCCGCGCCGTCACGCTAGGTTTATTTGACTATCTTCGCAAAAGCCACGCCCAGGGTTTCGTTATCTCCCTCAGTGGCGGAGCAGATTCTTCAGCGATAGCCTGTCTAGTCCGATTAATGATTGAACTTAGCATAGCAGAATTGGGTCTCCAAGGTTTTTGTGCCAAAATTGGCTACAAAAAGCGACCTACCACCACAATCAGCGATATAGTCAAATCGCTACTCACCTGCGTTTATCAAGCCACTGAAAATTCAAGTAAAACCACGCAACAAGCCGCAGCTACCCTAGCCTACAACCTTGGCGCAGAGTATCTTGAATTAAACATCAACAAACTGGTTAAAGGCTACGTTGACATCGTTTCAAAAGCCATGCAACAAGAACTGAACTGGGAAGAACATGATATCGCCCTCCAAAACATTCAAGCGCGTGTTCGCTCCCCCAGCGTCTGGCTAATCGCCAATCTTCGCAACGCCTTACTATTAGCCACCAGTAACCGCTCTGAAGCTGCCCAAGGTTACACCACCATGGACGGCGACACCAGTGGCGGCTTAAGCCCCATAGCAGGCATAGACAAAGATTTTTTACTACACTGGCTACAGTGGTTAGAACATGAAGGCCCCGTTCAATTAGCCCCGATTCCTACCCTAGCCTTAGTCACACAACAATCGCCTACAGCCGAATTACGCCCCCCTCATCAGGAACAAAAAGATGAAGACGACTTAATGCCCTACCCCCTGCTTAACGCCATAGAAATAGCGGCCATTCGTGATAGGCAAAGCCCTTATGAAATATTTTGTTTATTACGGGTTAAATTTCGAGAATACGAAGAAGAACAGCTTCTGAACTGGATCGAACGCTTTTTCATACTTTGGACACGTAACCAATGGAAACGAGAACGTTTCGCGCCATGTTTTCACCTAGACGACACCAACCTTGATCCCAAAACCTGGTGTCGATTTCCGATCCTATCAGGCGGCTATACGAAAGAACTAAAAGAAATGAAAGAGCGCGTGATGAAAAAGGGCTGATGGTACTGAACATAACATAACTACAAGGATTGTTTATAATAAAGGATTAGATCGTGGTGATACCTAATTTCTTATCCTTTTTACAAATAAACAGGTATTTTGGGCAACCACAAGGGATTGCCCCTACGGGTACGGTTGTAGGGGCAATCCCTTGTGGTTGCCCCTGTTGTTTCTATTAAAATACCTGAAAATTAAAATACCTGAAAATTTATGGTTCAGTACTTAAGTAATCCTAATTTCTTATCCTTTTTTATAAGCAATCCTTGTAGTTATACTTTTATCCTTTTTTATAAGCAATCCTTGTCGTTATACTCTTATCCTTTTTTATAAGTAATCCTTGTCGTTATACTGTAAAATAGCCTCTCCAAATAAGACTTTTGTTCAAATATGAATTGAAACCGATAACTGATTTATTAATGGGGATAAAAAAAACCATGTCTTTACAAGTTGAACGAAACCCAGCGGCAGGTTTTGAAAGGATGCCGCCCCCCCCCTCCCATCACCTGTATCATGATCAGCCTTTTGAAGGGTGGGCAGATGAAAATTTAGAAACGTCGTTCGTTTCAGCATTCGATGACGCTTGTGCTTTAATGCCAACCCAAGATGATCTACCTAGTTGCGATGGAGTCCCAATGGAAACAGAACGCCATAAAAAACAGATGGATTTACTCGTTTATTCGCTCGATCCCTGGTTAGGTGAGCGGGGTTATGTGGGCGGTAATATGTTCGTGTATTATAGCCCAAAACAAGTCAAAAATGAGGACTTTAAAGGCCCAGATGTTTTTGTCACTTTAGGCTTAGGAAATAGAGAACGCAAAAGTTGGGTAATTTGGCAAGAAGGTAAAAGTCCAGATGTGGTGATAGAGTTGTTATCTGAAAGCACGGCTAAAAAGGATAAAACGACCAAAAAAGACGTTTACCAAAATCAACTGAAAGTCGCTGAGTATTTTTGGTTTGACCCCTTTAATCCAACTGATTTCCACGGCTTTAGAATGACTGGGAGGGTTTATCAAGAATTGCCCTTGAAAAATGACTGTTTTACCAGTCAATCCTTGGGATTGAAATTGCTCCTTTGGCATGGGCTCTACAAAAATATTGAGACGACATGGCTACGCTGGGCTACCCTGGATAGTGATTTACTCTTATTACCACAGGAAATTGAGGCCCAACGCGCTGATGCCGAAAGCAGACGCGCCGAACAAGAACGACAACAAAAAGAACAAGCTCAAGAACGTGCTGAACGACTCGCCCAAATACTCAGAGAACACGGTATCGATCCTGAATAATTGTCGTGATGAGGGGCCCAAACCTGGAATGTGTCTGTTGAGCCAATTTATTGATTTATTTATTTTTTGCCTGGGATCAGGGTGGACAAACGGGCGATGAAATCGTAGGGTGGGTAAGCAGGCAGCCTTGAAGTCAATAAAACTCCAAATCTTATTGCCTGCTTGCCCACCATCCTCAACGGACATCTCTATATTAATTAATGGGCATGGTGGGCAAACGGGCGGTGAAATCTGGGTGCATATTGAAATCATTGCCGCCCGTTTACCCACCCTACAAATCGCAAATCTTATTGCCTGCTTGCCCACCATCCTCAACTCAATACAACTCCAAATTTTTGCCCTTTTTTTTCGCGTTTGCCCTTTTTTTTACTTTTTTTCAAATTAAAAATGGACTCAAATCAACCATGTCACAAACCACCTGTTTTCATTGCGGCTTACCCGTACCGAATAAAATGGATTTATCCGTCACGATCAATGGACAACCACAACCCATGTGTTGCCCCGGTTGTCAAGCAGTCGCACAAGCCATTGTCAATGCTAAACTAGAATCCTTCTATCAATACCGCACTGATAATGCACCCACTGGACAAGAATTAGTCCCAGAATTTATCAAAAAAACAACCGTTTATGATAATCCCGCCATTCAAAAACGCTTTGTGCGTTATGAAGATGAACAAATACGAGAAGCCGCTTTAATATTAGAAGGCATCACCTGTGCCGCCTGTATCTGGTTAAATGAGCGTCATTTACGCACCCTACCCGGCATACTCGACGTACAAATCAATTATTCAACGCATCGCGCCCGTGTTCGCTGGGATAATTCACGCATACAACTCAGTGAAATTCTGCAAGCCGTCAGTCAAATTGGCTATATTGCCCATCCCTATGATCCCGCGCGTCAACAGGCCGTTCTTGAACGTGAACGCAAGCAACAATTGCGTCGTATTGGCATAGCCGGCGTATTAGGGATGCAAATCATGATGTTTTCAATCGCCTTATACGCCGGCGCATGGTATGGCATCGAACCAGAATTTAAATTCCTATTTGACTGGGTTAATCTCATACTCACCCTACCCATCCTGCTCTACAGCGCCCAACCCTTTTTTAAAAGTGCTTGGCGCGATATCACTCACAAACAAATAGGCATGGATGTGCCCGTCGCCCTAGCCATCAGCCTCGCCTTCATCGGCAGCGTCTATACCGTGTTCAATGCTCAATTATCCGTTATCAACCAAGGCCAGGTTTATTTTGATTCCATCGCCATGTTTGTCTTCTTTCTATTAACGGGCCGCTATTTTGAACTGCGAGCCAGACAACGCAGTGCAGAAGCCGCAGAAAGCTTAGTCCATTCCGTACCCAGCATGGCGACACGTTTACGGCAAACCGAACAAGGCATTGAAGAAGAATTAGTTCTCGTCGCCGATTTAGCCGTCGGCGATAAAGTACTCATTCGCCCCGGTGACAACATTCCAGCCGATGGCACCCTAATCGAAGGCCAATCTAGCATTGATGAATCCCTACTAACCGGAGAAAGTCACCCCATCAGCAAAACCGTAGGCCAACCCCTTATTGCCGGCAGCGTCAACATTGAAAACCCCCTGCAAATGCAAATAGACAAAATCGGCACAGACACCATCTTATCCCATATATTACGTCTATTGGAACGCGCCCAAACCGAAAAACCAGCCATCACACAATTAGCCGATCACGTCGCCTCATGGTTTGTACTCGGCGTATTACTCTTAGCTTTAGGCGTAGCCCTCTACTGGTGGCAGAACAATCCAGAAGCGTGGTTAACCATAACCCTATCCGTCTTAGTCGTCACCTGCCCCTGCGCCCTATCGCTAGCAACCCCAACCGCCATGACAAAAGCCACCAGTAGCTTAACGCAAATCGGCTTACTCACCACTCGTGGACAAGCATTAGAAGGTTTAGCACGCGCCACCCACTTTGTCTTTGACAAAACAGGCACCTTAACAAAAGGCCAATTACGTGTATTAAGCACCCACACATTTACCCCTTTAAATAAAACCGACTGTCTACACTATGCCATCACCTTAGAACATCATTCAGAACATCCCATAGCACGGGCACTCGAAAACGAAATCACCAAAATCTCCCCTATTCCAAAAGAAAGCATGATTGCGACAGCAATCAGAAACCACCCAGGGGCAGGAATGCAAGGCCAGATTAACGGCACAGCTTATTTTATCGGCACACCCGCATTTATTACTGACAAAACCGGATTCAAACTTGAAGCCGCGCGTTTAAAAACGCTTCAACAAGAAGGCAATACCCTAGTCTTACTCGCCAATACCCAATCGCTTCTAGCCGCCTTTCAATTAGGTGACGAAATTCGCCACGGCGCACGAGAACTCATTCAAGCCCTACAACAACAAGGCAAAACCGTCAGTTTACTCAGCGGCGATCAAAGCCACGCCGTACAGCGCGTCGCCACAGCCGTCGGCATCAAAACCAGCCATGCCGCCCTCACCCCAGAAGGCAAACTACAACACATAAAAACCTTACAATCGCAAGGTGAAATCATCGCCATGATAGGCGACGGCGTCAACGACGCACCCGTATTAGCCCAAGCCCAAGTCTCCATCGCCATGGGCAGCGGCACCCAAATCGCCCGCGCCAGTGCCGACATGATTCTATTAACCGAACAACTACCCAACCTATTAATCGGCATCAACACCGCCCATCAAACCCTCAAAATTATTCGTCAAAACATCATCTGGGCAATAGCTTATAACGGCCTAGCCTTACCCGCCGCCGCCATCGGATGGATAGCCCCTTGGATAGCCGCCATAGGCATGTCTTGCAGTTCCCTATTAGTCGTTGCCAACGCACTGCGTATCAAATCGTAGAGACGCGATGCTTCGCGTCTCTAATGGCTAGCATCTCGATTAGGGCATTGACAGAAAGCTTTTTTTTGAAGTGTCTTTGTGAATGTGGTACGAAAAAATTGGGTAGGGTGCAATTAAAAATAATAGTTGTAGGGTGGGTAGAGTTTCGCTGCGCTTCGCTAAACCCACCGCGACAATTGGTGGGTTTAGCTTCGCTGGCCTACGGCTCGCTTCGGGGTTGTTGCATAAATATTAGTAAGTTATTGATTAAAACGAATTTTAAGTTATAACACTAAAATAGCGACAATTGGTGGGTTTAGCTTCGCTGGCCTACGGCTCTCTTCGGGGTTGTTGCATAAAGATTAGCGACAATTGGTGGGTTTAGCTTCGCTGGCCTACGGCTCTCTTCGGGGTTGTTGCATAAAGATTAGCGACAATTGGTGGGTTTAGCGAAGCGCAGCGAAACTCCACCCACCCTACAAGACAACAAAACATCACTTTTAATTACACCCCTCCAATCGCCCCTACCCTCCTTGAAGCAAAAAAAATAGGCGATAAATCGCCCACAACAAACATTAACATTTGTTAAAGGGATTTATCGCCTGTGTTAATTAAAAATAGGCTCGTCTACGACAAACCTAATGAACTGATTTTAGGGAACAAGCCAAACAAATCCTATTCTAACCTCATTCCCTATAAACCATTTTACTCATCCCACAAAATACCCTCTGGAACTGACGGCAGCCTGATTCTTCTTGTTTCGCTGCCTCCAACTTCAATGACATAATGTTTTTCTACACCCGCTGTCAGATCATCTCCTGTCTGTGGATCGCCTGTGATATTCAAAACGTTACCCGTGACATTGATAAAGTAGGTTCCAATCTCATCGGGTGCTGTGATACCTCGCAACATCACAGAATGTTGGCCTTCTGCAAGATGCAGGGATATGGGCCCAGCATGTCGTGTAGCTGATGGCATAGAATGAATAAGAAAACCATCCACAAATAGTGCAAAGGTATCATCATTAGCACTACCATTGTCTCCAAAGTCAAAGATGACTTCATTGCCCACTTGAATGAAAGTAACACTGTTACTGGCTTCACCCTCTATTTCCACCTGTATTTCAATTTCTTCACTCAAGGCCAGTTCAGGTGGAGCCAGAACGATGAGTTTATATTTAGACGCGGCAATTATCGTCCCTTTTAGAATTTCTCCCGTTTCCTTGATAAACGTCACAACATTATCGATCAAGACAGCAGAAAAGCCCGCACCTACGATTTCCACAAAACTTCCTAGCAAACCCCGACTATCAAAAACAACCGTACTAATTTCAACACCAGAAGTCACTCTGATTTCTTCTGATGTTTCTGCCCCATCATGGCTGACTTTGACAGTTATGGGCCCTATGGCATTGGAGCGAAATTCTCCTGGCATTTCAATCCAGATGTTAATCGCATTGACAATAAATTGATTAAAATCTATTGCAACTGGAGCAGCACTACCACCTTCATCAATCAATGTGACTTCTGGAAACACCCAGTCTTTGCCTAACAAACCTATTGGTGCAAAGCCTTGACCCTTGATTTTGATTTTGATGTCATTATCCTCATTCTTAATGACATCAGGTGTGACGCTTGTGATTTGAAGGGGCCATTGGACATCGAAAGTGATCAGTCCTGGCGTTTCGGTATAATCCTTCACCGTTTGACCAACTTCAGTAGCTGTGATTCCAAGATCAATGGCCATTATTACTTGACCTACCCTAGGAAATGCTTTTGCAGAAATCTTATTTGCTATAAGGAGCAATTTTTCTGCGGCTACTTCTTTAATCCCACCGGTTGCTTTTTTAGCGACAGATTGGGTAATCGGACCTCGCTTTTTTAAATCTTGCAAAATCACATTTAAAATAGCTAAAAACGCCTCATTTACCTTTCCTTCATCCATGAAAACGGTAAATTGTACGACTGCCTCTCTTCCATATTGATAAAAAAGTTCTTCCATAAACTTCGGTTTAAGCTTGATACCAACAGCCAAATCAATCACTGGTAAAAGAACTTTGTCAAGAAAAGTCCGCAAGGCCAAGTAATTTTGAATAGTGAGATCACCTCTAGGTAATAAAACTCCAGGGCTAACGACTTCTACCTGACAGCTTCTCCATTTTGGGTGGCCATAATTTGTCTTCTTACTGGCCAAGAAAACTCTCTCAAAACCTCCCATAGGCCCTATGATATTATCATCATAAGAACTACCGACATGAGCAAATAAGGTACTTCCAGTACTAGAGTCAATAAATTGAGTACTCAAGTACAATTGCGTGTCATTTTCCACGCCAACATTGCCAGAATCTCCGAATTGAAAAACTCTGATATCATGCTGTTCTTCAGTAATCTGGGCTTCTGTCAATGAATCGAACACCACTCTTGTCGTGTTTGATTGCAAAGTGCCATCTTGCAATAGCAGTGTTATCTCCGTTTCGGCAGCTTCAAATGCGCCAAACAATGCCTCATAATAACCCGGTGGTGGATTCAACGGATCATTCAAAAAATAGGGATTCGCATTTAAAGCCGTTTCCAAAACAGAAGCTAAAGCAATGACTTCTGGAAGCTCAGTAACTTGTGTACGCACTTCACGCAGAGAAGCGAGAGCAACTTGTTTGATAACTGGAATACCAGTCAGTGTCATCGCCACAGCAGTAGACAACGTATCAATAGTAACGGAACTGTCCCCTTGAAGCGTTAAGGCTTGCAAAAATACCGCTTGTTGTTGGCTATCTGATTCTGGCAACATGGCAAAGAGAGTATCCATGTTAGAATTATTCACCTGCACCGTAATCTTACCGCTGCTATCCGGCACTGCTTTGCCCAAAGGCCCAAAAGAAACCGTCAATGTCGTGAGTTCTACTGTAGAACGGGTTGGTAAAACGACACTACCTGAAATTTCAGTTGTGATTTTAAGCTGTACAGGATTACTCACCCACACAGAATGAGTCACTGTCACATTGCCAGAAATCGCATCGCTAGGCACGATCACATTGAGACTCGTTTCGCTGACATCAAACGCTGAAATTAACGTGCCACCAAAATTGACTTGAGTCACTTTACCGAGATTTAAACCAGTCAATGTGAGGGTTTCACCAATAATGGCAGTATTGGCCAAATCGCGTTCAAACAGCACAGGCGCAGTATCAGGCAAGATTTGCAAATCTAACCAATTGGAACGCATATTTCTAGTCACCACCGAGACACGAGCAGTTGCACCCACTGGCACAACAACCTCTAACTCCGTATCAGTAACCGATAAGGGTGTCACATTGATAGGCCCATTTATGCCCATAAAAATAACAGTGTTCTCAGCGGGTGTCACGGCAAAACCTTCACCTTTCAACAACAGCGTGTCTCCAATTCTGACCGCATTAGTCAAAGTATTGTCATCCCCAAAATCAACGATTCCAGATTCTAGGAAGATGCGATTATCAAAATCAAGAATATTTGACTGCGTGATCGGCGTTAGACGATCATTATCATTAATATCCACAAGCCCATCATTATCATCATCGGTATCCTGATAATCAGGCAAACTATCCACATCAGAATCTATGGGGTGGTTAAGATAAGGCCCGACTTCTTGGTTATCCAACAGTCCATTGGCATCAGAGTCTGTATCCATAAAATTGCCCAATCCATCATCATCCAGATCGGCACTGCCTTCTACGCTATCAAGAAGACCATCATTATCGGAGTCCAAGTCATACCAATTGGGTATCGTATCACCATCAATGTCATGCTCACCTTTGGTTTCAGCCGCATCGAAAATGCCATCTTTATCGCTATCAAAAGACTGATTATTGATACCCAGTCCAAGTTCAATCTCGTCGTCCAAACCATCAAAATCCATATCCTTAAAGATATTGAGCGTATAAGTAAAATCAGGACTTCCCTTAGAGTTGGCATCATTAACCACTAATAAATAATCTCCCGCAACCGAGAGTTTAGTCGTAAACACCGCAGAAAAAGGACTATTCTCACTGATATTCAGGCTAATATCCGGTAATGACCCCCCTGATTCAGTGGCCATAGACAAGATTGGTTTAAAAGCGGGATCGGTTTTTGTCAGCACTGCCGTTATGACATCCCCTTTGGTACCGGGAAAACGATAATAATCCCCATCAATATCGGCTTGGATAGTCGCGTTTATTTGAACGGGATAAGTCGCAATCGGTGTTGCATCCGTTGGATTATCATTAAATTCAAATGGATCGATAGGCGGATTTGCGGGATCAAGTATTGGCGCAAAGCTAGCCGGTGCAGACCAATAAATCGTCCGTGAACCATCTGGATTTTTATAAAAAACATCAAGATGAGGTCGGCCTGAACCTAAATTGCCATAACTTTTACCAAACCAGAGGTTTAAATCAATCTTTTGTGGTGAAGCCAAAATAAAAGAAGCAAAACCTTCACCTGTTGTGCCTGTGGATGAATCAATCCAACCACCGCTAACCCCGCCGAAAATGCGTTGACCGCCAAAAGACAGCCCAATTCTGCCTCTTGGCGAGCCCTGTTCGCTTGAGATAAGAGCCACATAAAAACCGGGGGGCAAAGGCCGTGTAAAATACCATTGTCCAGACCGAGTCAATTTTGGCCCATCTACCGGTAAACGTTGTCCATCCGGCATCACCTTTTCAATCAAAATGGAGAATTGTGAGACATTACCTGAATATTCATCAAGTATCACCTTAACAGATTCAGTCTGCTGCATAGAAAAACCAACCCAACTAGAGTATTCGCCATTCTCTTTAAGAACGCTACCCCCATTGAAGCCGCCTTCATAAAAAGTGTCAGTGGTATCGACTGATAAACTCCAAAAGCCTTCACGTCGTTCATTTGGCAATGAAACCACAACAATATAAGAACCTGCACGATCAAGTGTTAAGGTATGGTTGCACTGATTCGAGTTACACGAGTATTGCGCCCAAACACTTGATGCCATCAACAGGGTGAAAAACAGATTCATCACTCTAAACATGTGGAGCCTCCCTAGTCGCGACAAGCGCGTTAGCAAAGCACTGCGATATGGGCCCTTGGGCAAAATGGTATCGCCATCGTGCTGGAGAGACTCCCCAATTTGTCTCCCATTTTGAGGGAGGCGGTTTTTTGAGATATGATCTCATGATTATTGAACCTCACATTGGTTTAAATTAATTTATTCCACGATTCAAATAGGAACACTATATTAAGGAAATGCCAATCTCGCAAACTAAAGTTGGAACGTAAATCTCGTACTCCAATATCGCAAACTAAAGTTTGAGACTGTGTTTTGTTAAGTCTCTGATTGGATTAGTTTTATTACGCAATCCTTATCAGTCTATGCGTGAACGTGGCAAAAAACCACCACAGTTTTTGTAGATCAAAAAAAGGAGTGTGTATTATGACAAATTAAAATGAAAAAGCAAGAGGCTTAAACCAATAAGTGAAATATAACCGATAAAAGAACAGTTATCGTTATTAATTACTCATTACCAATTGCTGATTTTTTTTCACACAAAGCCGCATCAAGTTAGGAATTGTCAATATATAACACTACAATGAGATCGTTTATGTCTTATATATATTATGTGGTTGTCTTTTATGTAGGGTGGGTAACGTGTTTATGTTGCCCACCATTAAAAATAAATTATCCGAATCGATTTTGTAGGGCCGGTAACGTGTTTATCTTGCCGGCCCCAATAGATCAATGTAGGGTGGGTAACGTGTTTATGTTGCCCACCAATAGATCAATGTAGGGCCGGTAACGTGTTTATCTTGCCGGCCCCAATAGATCAATGTAGGGTGGGTAACGTGTTTATGTTGCCCACCATTAAAAATAAATTATCCGAATCGATTTTGTAGGGCCGGTAACGTGTTTATCTTGCCGGCCCCAATAGTATCAATGT
>QNEL01000127.1 GCA_003645185.1 Candidatus Parabeggiatoa sp. nov. 3 | reverse complement strand
TACAAGGATAGATGATCATGGATGACTAGGAAAAATAGAGCTGAATAATAGGGATGCCAAGCACTGGCATTGGTGGCCACAAAAAGTCATTTTTTTCAGGCAGATGTCCAGCAGCCTTTAAAAATTGGGCACGTTGTATAGGCATCAGTTGCAAAATATCAGCACATTTTAACAGTTTATCACGCGAAGTCGGGCATTGAATTTTCCCCACTCGCCAATTGTAGATCGTCATTTTACTCACTGAGAGTTGCGAAGCCAATACCTCATCAGTCAAACCAGTTTGTTTTATGTATTTACCCAATAATTTGGCAAAGGCATTTTTAAGATAACGCATTGTTTTTAAAGGGATAAACTAGATTGTATGATCTTTTATGAAATTTGAGGTATTTTTTTATTTGATTTGATTGCGCTTTTATTGGAAAGCCTGTTAAAATGTGCCCCTGTTATTTAAACGTTATGTTGTAACAATACTACATAACGATTTGAAGGTCTACTTTTGGTCACGAGTAGCGGTCATACCGAGTAAAAAGGTGGCCAAAAGATATAGAAGAGTGGGAGTGCAAGATGAAATATTCTCGCTTGAAGTGGTCTATTTTTGATTAAAGGAGGTTAATTACAATGAAGCAACTGAAGTGCTGGTTAATCAGCACAGTGTTTTTGGTGAGTTTGTTTGGAGGGAGTGGTGCAATAGCATTGGATTTGCTCAATCTGTCAGCCTATGCGAAAGGTTCGCCTGTGCCTTATGGTAAGAATGTGACAGTCATGGAGGATCCCACTACCGGTCAAAAATGGCTTTCTTACCAACCTCGTGCTACAGAAACAGGATTATTAACGTTTAGTGATCTTAATGTATCTGGTGATATTGAAATAGTTGTTGATGTTAGCAATACCAGTGAATTTGAATTGGTGTTGACATCGCGTAATGGTGATCTTATTTCGCTAGTAGGAACTACAAGATTCCAATACCCATCAGTTGTTACGTTTTGGAACCTGAACGATAACTTGATTGAGATATCAGCAACAAAGGTAAAATTATCCATTAGTGAACAGACGGTAAAGCTCTATGACGAAGAAAAAGACGAACGTTTGGCTAAGATTTCCTTAGAAAAACCCTTCCTCACTTGTACTGATATAGAGGTCAAAGGGATAGATAGCAGTAGAGATGAACTGTATGAGTTGACCATAAATACTGATATTCAGTTCGAGAAAGGCAAACAAGCCGGCATACAACAATGCGTTGCTAACCCAGCTTCTTGTGGCATTACTTCTGGCGGTGGCAGTGCTATCAAACTCACGAACCTCAGCACACGCGCCACCATTCAGGGCGGTGCCAATGATGTGATTGCAGGTTTCATTATTAGTGGGACAGGCTCGCAAAAAGTCGTTATCAGAGGTTGGAGTTTAGCGGCCGGTGTGAATCCTATGATCACGGTACAGAAATTCCCAAGTGGTGAAGCTGTGGCAAGCAATAATGATTGGCAGGTTCAGACTGCGCCGAGTAGCGCAATTCCGGCTCAATTTGGGATGCCACAAGCTACCGATGCCGCCTTGCTGTTGACTTTACCAGCGGGCGCTTACACGGCTATCATGAGTTCTGTTGGGGTAGCGGGTTTAGGATTGATTGGGGTGGATGCGATTGATTAATGAGGTTTTGTTTTAACGCAAGAGGCGCAAGAGGCGCAAGAGACGCAAACGCTCTGTTGATTATCGAGCAATTAAAATCAATATTTCTTGTGTTTTGAGAATATCAGAGAGTTGACTTAAAAAGGCAGACCGGGTTTCTATCCGTGTCTGCCTTTTTTTTGTGTCGCAGAATAAGTACAACAAATTACGGGGATAAACGAAGAAACACCTTTTAGTACAACAAATTACGGGGATAAACGAATGAACACCTTTTAGTACAACAAATTTAAACTCTATATTTTCCTTGACAAGTTTTTAATAAAGGTCTACTCTATCGCTTCACTCACATTCCTAAAGGAGACTGACAGGTTCTACAATATGAGACGAAAAGCCAACAGCTTTTCACGCCAAAGATTTTGCGCGCAAAATCTTTGGCGTGAAAGCAGTTGTCTAAAAGCTCAAGTCACCTAAAGGTGACTAACATGCTGCCAGTTTTTGCTAAAACGGCACGCTTTAAATGGATTTTTACTACCCAAAAAGCGCAAATGATAACTTTTAACAGTATATAAACGAAACGTTTTTTTTACAAAAATGATGCTAACAAATGATATTATGGGGATGTAGTCACCTTTAGGTGACTTAAGCTTTTAGACAACTGCTTTAGCTGTTGGCTGATGGGGTATCGATATTGGAGCGATCTTGCACTAGGGTGTTGACTGAGAGGTTTTTTTGAGATGTATTTTTCATGCCGTTTTTAGGAACCCCAGGTGGAACCTGGGGTTCCCGACAACCCCACCCTTGTGGTTGCCCTTTGCGGTAAAATACCGGTTTATTTGTGCTTCAGTACTTAACATTATTCTTCCTATGTGGAGTTATGATGAAGTTAAGTGTATCATCAGTGGCTTCATCTTCAAAAAACCAAGCCATTGTGGCTGAACAATCTAATACAAACATGATTATCTTTTACCCTCGATAATTGTAAGAAGAAATGAGTTGTTTAAGATGATAAACACAAAAATGATTCAAACTTTCCCCAGCTTGTAAGGCAATCATAGCAAGGGCACGATGTAAATCTTCACCAACATTAAGGTTAAATTGACCAGAATAAGGTTTTGCCGTAGCCTCTGGTAACTGTTCACCATCTTCTTTGTATATTTGTATACATTCTTCAACGGCTTGTGCTAATTCTGCATACACTTCCAGTTCATTATCACCATGCACACCGCCCAACATTAACCCTGGACAAGTGCCGACATAACAATTATCTTTTTCGAACCATTGAACGATTTTTAAATAACGATCACTGTCTTTCATTTTTTCACCTTCTGAATTGCGACGGCAACTTGATCTTCTTGGTAGGGTTTCGCATCAACTCCCGGTTTGCCACTCAGCAAAATATGGATACCTTGATCATGTTTGAAATTACGATGGCTTCCTTTGCCACCACGATTGACAAAACCAGATTTTTCAAGTGCTTGTATCAGTTCTCTAATCTTCTTTGGCATTATAGATTATCCCAATTAGCTAAAGCCTTTTTAATCTCACGCAAAGACGCTAAGAACCAAAGGTTGGCTACGCTAATAATACTGACTTAGCGCCTTCGCGCCTTTGCGTGAAATTGAGGCTATTTTATGGCCACTTGATCTCCGATATCCCTGCATAGCCTTCCGCTGTCCAGGCCTGATTCGGTGTCAATACGATTGACGGATCACCATAAAGACAACTGTCAAGATGTTTCAATAACACCGGCTCTTTTTCCGGGAGCAATTGATAGATATCGCAACCACTTTGGTAATTAGACGGCATTGGCTGGCTTCTTCGCGCCGATTTCTCCACCATATCACCCCCAAACCAAGGCCCATACCAACCATATCCGGGCCCCATTAAGACGATATCAGATCGGATGGCTTCCAAACGACGAGAACCCGTTAACGTCCACTGCCCTTCTTCCGTAAAACCTTGTCCCGGATTGAGTTTTAACAGCTGCGTCGTCTGTTCCCGATTTTCAGACTCCGACGTATCCGTTTCGGCCGTTTCGCCTTCTTTCTCACCTGCCGTATCTTCTAAGATAATAGGCTCTGGCCTAATGTAGTTCTCATCATTTTGACAATTCACATACACTGCTTCATCGGCCCAGATGATTTGAGAATAAGCTTGGCAAGGCAGTTCACGACTTTGAAGTAAACGGGCCTGTTTGGCATCCAGTCTTGATAAATTCAAGCGTAATTGCCCTTGCTCGCTCACTTCCTGTGTGATGAGTTCGCCATTCGCGCTGAAGCCCAACGGTTGGCCTGGAATAGAACGAGGTGGCGCTTCCTTTGCCCCTTCGACTTGCACATCCCAACTCCGTAAAAGCCATTGAACTTGCCATTGATTCGGATCGGGGCGGGGTAACACTGTCGCTTGTGCCTCGTTGGGTTGAAACTGACGTTGCTCAGCAACATAGAACTGGCCTTTATGAAATAAAGGTTCACTGCGGCGATACCACATTCCCGGCGCGATCAGCGGCTTTTCCCCCTGATAAGTTTCAGTTCCAGATTCAGCTTGTTTTTCAAGCACTTGCGCCTTTTTCAAATCGCCCGTCTTGAGATCAAGTACTTGCACCGCTAAAGGATTGTAATCATAAAACACCACTAAATCACCATCCCGATCTACCCCATTATAGCCTCGCGGCAAATGCCAACGCTTGAGCGGCGTTTCCACATCGGTTCTCGCATAACGGTAAAAACGGTGATAACCCTGATTACCCCTCGCCGCAGACAACAAAGCATCGCCTTGTAAATCCAACCAAGTCAAGTTAGTCGCTAATTCCACTTCACCCAACTTTTCAGGTTCGCCTTGCCCCCAACGCAGCGTGATTAACGCTTGATCACCCAAAGCCGCTAACACATCAGGCTTCAAAGAGACACTGCGTTGAATTTGCACCGTACTGTCTAAACGCCCAGCATCTTCAAGTTTATCATTGGCTAACGACACGATTTGTAAATGATTACCCGCCTCGCTTTCCCAAGAATTAATCGGCAAAGCCGCAAAAGCGTCTTCCCAATTTAATAACAAAGCCCGTTCATCATCCAAGGCAGGTGACCAACTATAGTTAACAACACCTGCTAACGGTGTGAAACTACTGAGCAAACTCGGTTTAGTGGGATCAGCCACATCAAACAGCGATAGCGCAACGCGCCGCACCCACTTTTCACCTTCAAGCGGTTGATCATTGATGCCGACAGCAAATAAGCGATCCTTGTGGAAAAACAGCTTTTCTGACCAACCCGGCACTTCCAATTCACCCATGATTTTGGGCTTATTAGGCTCACTGAGATCGATAACCCACAACGGATCAGTGCGTTCAAAGGTAACCACAAAAGCGCGATCACCCACAAAACGAGTCGCAAATAAATCCTCGCCCGGCGCAATCTTATCCACTTTCCCAATCAAGCTCATTTTAGGCAGCTTATAAATCGCCAAACTACTGCCATCTTCCCGATCCTCAGGGCCATAAACTACCCTGAATTGATCCTCCACGATACTCAAATGAAATTCAGAAGGCACCCGCCCCGGCACTTTCAAGGTAGGCAATTCAACTAACGGATCAGATTGTGACAAATCAAACACTTGAATTTGCGTTGTACGCCATTTTTCTTCCGCAGGATTATGGTTAGCGATCACCAAATGGTTAGGGAAAATAGCGATAGTGGGAGAATAGCCCGCCAACTCCGCCTGATCCGCCTCTTCCCATTTTCCAGCATCCGTTAAGCGTAACGCTTTGATATTCAGGGTTTGTTTAGAAATACGACAACCCACACAGCTTGTCTGCTCATCGTCTACAGTTGTGTAATCTTGCGTCACGCTATAAATCAAATCATTACGCCGCCGCGATTCGATAAAATGCCCCGATAACGTCATCTCATCTACCGTGATCAATTTACCCGCATCTTCGCGCAATACCGTTAAATGCGTCCCCTCTTCACCCACATAATCGGTTTGCAACAACACATAATTATCCCCTAACACATACAATTCACGCGGTGATCCTGATAAAGCCGTCCAAGCAGTCAAAATAGGATTAGAAACATCAGCAATATCAATCACCTGAAAGCGTTTCGCTTGCCCATTCGCATACAGCAATTTATCACCAACCCGTCTAAAAATATCGGGTTTTTCGGTATCAGGTGCAGCCGAACCAGCAGGGGCCGCCTCAGGGGCCGCCGCCTTATTAGCCGCCGGAGCCCCTGCCCCAGCAGCATCATCTACAGCTAATTCAGCTCCGGCCTCACCAGCGCGACTGCTGTCACACGACAAGAAAAAAGTTTGCCCCGGCCAACGCTCACAACCGGCTGACAAAGTTAAAGGCAAAAATGACGCAGCCTGCCACTTATCCTTATTTTCTAACGGCTCTAAGCCATGCTCAATCGCCACCAGCGCCAAAACACAGCGATGATCATCAGGGCAAGTGGGTGTCAACGCTACCAATTCGCGTGGCGCAAACGCGGTTAAATCAATCGCCGCAGAAGATATCGGCTTTAATCCCATTTGCCAGCCTTGATCCACAATCCAAGATTGGAATACAGGCAGCCCATCCTTGGCATCTTTATCAAACACCACTAAATAAACATCCACCCCGTTCAGATTAGCCTCATTACTTACCATGACTTTCTGAGTCGAGTCATCGGCTTGCAAAGTGACTTCCCAAGCGAAAACGGATAGACTGAACAGGCTTAAAATCAAAGCCCATAACAACGACAATATAACTTGCATAAGTTTTCTCCTTCAAATGAGTATGATGTACCATTGCTAATAATAGCTGTTAAATTTGAATTTGCCAAATGAATCGCTTAAACACTTATTTTTTGTATAACAACATAAGGTTTGTAGAGACGCGATGCCTCGCGTCTCGGGTTTCTCGAAACGCGATGCCTCGCGTCTCAGGTTTGTAGAGACGCGATGCCTCGCGTCTCAGGTTTCTCGAAACGCGATGCCTCACGTCTCAGGTTTGTAGAGACGCGATGCCTCGCGTCTCAGGTTTGTAGAGACGCGATGCCTCGCGTCTCGGGTTTGTAGAGACGCGATGCCTCGCGTCTCGGGTTTGTAGAAACGCGAAGCATTGCTGAGACGCGAGGCATCGCGTCTCTACATCGGGTTTGTCGAAACGCGAAGCATTGCTGAGACGCGAGGCATCGCGTCTCTACATCGGGTTTGTCGAAACGCGAAGCATTGCTGAGACGCGAAGCATCGCGTCTCTACATCGGGTTTGTAGAAACGCGAAGTATTGCTGAGACGCGAGGCATCGCGTCTCTACATCGGGTTTGTAGAAACGCGAGGCATTGCTGAGACGCGAGGCATCGCGTCTCTACATCGCATTAGAGAAAACAAATTTGTCATGCGCGAATTTAACACAACAGGGCCGTGTGATCCAGCCCTACATTACACCGTCATGCGTGAGGCATTGATTGCAGAAGGCCTCGAAAAAGTGCGAAAAGGGCGGTATTTTACCCTCTTTGCACCCAGACAAACCGGGAAAACAACCTATTTTCAACTCTTGCTTGAGGCTGTTAAAACTGAAAATTTTACGCCCATTTGGATTAATTTAGAACATTTGAAGACAGTGACAACAGAGGTATTTTACCAAAGTTTGAATAGTCAACTTCATCAAGAACTGGCAGAACATCAAATTGAATTAAAACAGCCCATTACCAATCCTGTTGATTTTGTTGCATTTTTTGAACAGATTGAGAGTCAAAGACTTGTTCTTGTCATTGATGAATTTGAAGGACTACCTGATTCGGTATTAAATGAGATTATGCATGCCTTCCGGCAAATGTATCATCGAAAAAAATACCATGCTCTCCATACCCTAATCCTTGTCGGTGTCAGTACAATCGCAGAACTCGTCACATTTGGTGCATCACCCTTCAATGTGGCAGAAGAATTAAGCGTCTCTTATTTTACCCCATCCGAAGTGACTCTATTGATTGAGCAATATGTGGCAGAATCGGGACAAAAATTTGAACAGGGGGTGATAAAGGCCATTTATGAGAATACCAAAGGCCAGCCAGGCCTCGTTTGTGCATTAGCCGCACATCTGGTCAAAAAAGTCACCAATCGCACTGTGACACCGGATGATTTTTTAGTCACATTGGATTATTTCTTAAAATCAAAATATGATAAAAACATCCTGAATATTGTCCAAAAGGCTAAAGAGAAAAAGGCCTTTATGTGCCGTTTGTTATTTGGTAACGAACCCATCGATTTTAGTGTTTATCGTGAAGACATCGCTTATTTACATGCCAATGGTGTCATAGAGAATATAGAAGGTCATGTCAGTATCTTGGTGCCGTTATATAGCAAATGCATGATCACAACATTTCGTCCGGTGTCTAATGGTGAAAGGAGCCATTATGGCATTGAAGTCAACGACACTTTTGAAGCCTATCTAAAGGGTGAAGGATTAAATATTCACGCCATACTCAAAAAATATCGACAATACGGGCGTGGTTTCAAAGCGTTTGACACCGAGAACCTGAAAGAAGGGGCTTGGCATTATTCTCTTGATGGTTTTATTAACTTTTTTATTGAAACCTTAGAAGGACAAACTTTTATAGAAGTGCCATCAGGTGCTGGACGAACCGACATTTTGATTGTCTATAAAAAACACAGGTATCTCATTGAAACTAAAGTCTTTAGCAATAATACTCTGTTAAAGAGGGGAAAGGGACAATTGGCTGAATATCTCAAATCGGAGGATTTGGATGAAGGCTATTATGTCGTGTTTAGCCAGTTGCATACCGATGAGGATGTACTCTATTTTGAGGAGCAAATCAAAAATAAGCAAATTTATACTTATATTATTTGTACCCACTTTCCGACTCCCAGTCGGATGAAAGTACCAGACGAGTTGAAACAGAATACCCCAGCACAAGCTGAAATCATCACACGTCGTCATGATATTTTAGATGTGTTAGTCTTGCGTTTTGATCCAAAGTCTTCCCTTTATCGAAAAGTCGAACAAAACTTATTGACTTTCACCGACGAAGCCATGTTGAAAAAGTTATTAGCAGCAGCTGTTCAATCTGAAGATATGGGTGCTTTTCAAAATGTGATGGAAACCATTTTAGAATGATGTTAAGCGTAATTCGCTATAATAAATCTCTTCAAAATATAATAGTACTTGTTTAATTTTAATGATTTCGCATTCTGCAATTGACAGCCCAATTTTTAAATTGATTGATACCTATCAATTTGACGTTTTCTTTAAAGATGATGGTTACTCTTTAATAATTGAGATTTTTCAAGATATTGCTGATAAAAAGCAATATAGAGGCCTTATTTGGCAAATAGAAACTGTGGAAGTTGGTGTATATGTATCAGATGGTGAATGTCTAGGAAGAGACAACGCGACTCATCATGTTCAAGTTGATTGGACTCCTTATTTAACAGGAGATTATAGCTGTTTTAGGGCAGAGTCATTAGAAGAAGCTTTAAAGACTATTATGAATGATATTCGTCGTTATTTGGTGCAAACATCAGATAGAGATAATTAGTGAACGTAGCATGGGTTAATGTAGGGTGGGATCGCTGTCGACATTGAATTAAATATTATCCCAAAATCCAATCCAAACGCTTGCCCACCATCCCCTCTAAACTAAACCGATGCTTTGAGACACACAACAATTCTTGGATATTAAGCCGTTCACCAGAATGTCCGTTTTTTCACCGCCCATCAATAGAATGATTAAAGGATATGCTGAAACAAGAAATTATCTATAATGGCGTGTCGTATTATTGGTCAGCATTACAAGATAGTGAACATCCTGACATGATTATTGATATGCCCGATCATGAAATATATGTTCAAATTGTGGTCAATAAACAAGATAAAGCGCATAACGAGCGTTTTGCTAAAGGAAATGAAAAATGTCCAATCTCACAGTCAACAGCGTATGAAGTGATCAAGGCTGTCGTTGAACAAAATTATATTGAGACATACAAAGATTCAGATGTCGGATTAATTTTTGATGCTCAGTTTAATTTGATTGAAAATTGAACTTCCCAGTTTGAACCCCAATTCAAACTAAAGTTTGAACTCCTTTTCAAACTAAAGTTTGAACTCCAACAGTTATAATCAGGAATATTTAATTCATTGCTGACAGCGATCCCACTCTTTGAGTTGAAAAAGCGTTCTATCAGATCACCTACATTGCGGCATTACCCAATATTTTGGTTCCTTTCTGGAATGAACGTAAGATCAACAGGCTATCTTCTTCAAGAAGCATGGTGGGTTGGACAATGCGGGCTGCGGTGTTTGAGGCGATATAAACCTCATTTTCTTTGATGCTAAGTGTCATTGGCACACCCCGCTGTGCAACAAGCAGCGACTTTTGTTCCGCAAACAGAGCGATTATGGCAAACTCACCCTTTAAACGTCTTATCAAAGTTAGACTGGCTTCCCGCACTGACATCTTTCTATTCAAATAGCGGCGGATAAAATGCAGAATGAGTTCAGAGGGGCTGAGACTGTGAACATCCTCTCCCAACTGAAGCAAATCTCCCCGAATATCAGGGAGATTGTCGATAAAACCGTGATAGGCGATGGCACAACTTTCGCTGGCCGCTAAATGAACGTGGTATTTTTGAGATTGCCGTTTTTGACGAATACAAGCCAGACTCAAACAAGCTGTCAGGGGGGGGATTTGCAGAAAACGGGACAAATCCTGTTCTGACAAATCCGGTTTGACGAAGTGTCTTTGCTGTATACGCCCTGCCATTAAAGCGGCAATGGTTACACCATCATGTTCACCATATTTCAACTGCATACGTTGTAAGCCTTCAAATAAAGAAGGTACAACATTGTTGTCGCTAAAAACCGCGAGAATACCACTCATAATTTTCTCCTTCAGATTGAGGTTGTGGATTAGAAAGATTTGACCATACCATATCAACCAGAAGATTGAAAGAGAAAAGTTGACAATCATGTTTACGGGATTCTAAAATAAAAGAACATCTTTTCGTCTTATGTTAGCTGGTACAACATATACTTAGCATCGTCATAAATTGCGCTTTTTTACATTTACAGCCAACAGCTTTTCACGCTTTCACTTAACAAGTTTCGCTCCGCGAAACTTGTTAAGTGAAAAAGATTTTGCGCGCAAAATCGGTTGCAGCAGTTGTCTAAAAGCGAAAAGAATGGTGGTGGTGACTAACCTTTCACTTCCAAAAAAGCGCAAATTATAACGGTGGACAGTATAATTGCGACTTCAGATAGCAATGAGCAGATTCATGATTGATTTTTACTGATTATAACTTCGTTGCGGGGATTCCCAGAAATAATGGGATTTTTCCCTTATTTGAAAATTAAGATGATCAATACGACTCAATTCTCAAAAGTCGTTTATCCTTATGAACAAAAACATAAGCAGTCTGTCTTGAATATTTTGTGTAAACCAGAAGGAGAGAAATAATTATAATGAAAGATATTGAAAGTCTTATATGGACAATGGGTGAATATGAACCCTCTGAAGATCAATTGCGCCGGATTACCGATTATGTCATTGAACGTTTCTCAATATTTCTGAAACAAGAAGTTAAAATATATAATACCTCTATTGATTCGGGTCGTTCTGCAACCTATTTCATCTACAGTGGTAGTCAAATAGCGTCTATTTTTGAAATTGAATGGGAAGGTGTGCTAACAGTACAATTAGTTGATGGCAAGCCATATCTTGACGCGCAACTTCTTTTATTTAGCCGACAATACAGGTTGGGACTTCAGGAACATGAAGGACAGAGTGTTTTGATTTTTGGATATGAACGTGATATTGACTCAAAGAGAGGAGAATGGCGATTTTTGGAATGGGAAAAGGATTTTTATGGTGAATGGGAAAGCTATACGAAGCCGAGTAGATCAAAAAAAGCGTCGCATCAATCCCATTAAGTTTTCGATGTTGAAGTTTTTACGCGCAAAAATTTGAACATCGAAAGCTTGGGCGAACACGTAGGGGCGAACACGATCGGGCAGCCCCTACGGGCGTGATGTAGGGGCATACCTATGTGTCTGCCCTTAACTTAATTCATGACATTATTATTTCAAAAACTCTCAAAGAAAATGATGAACAATGCAGAGGCACTCTTAAAAAATTTGAGTTGTGAATTAGGTTTAGCTTATGAATCTCAGGATTGGGGTATTATTAATGCTGATCCAAAACGTTTAAGAGAATTTATACAATTTTACAAGACCCAATATTTTTGTTTAAGTGCAACTCAAAAATTTGATTTAGGTGAATTGATAATGGCTTCGGCTAATGAGGCTATACTTGAAGAACTGATAACAGAAGAGACATTCACTTTGTTTCTCCAATTCATTAGAAAATATCGTAAGGAACTTGAATATCATTTGAAATATTGGTCCTCACTTGAGGATACTGAAGAATTTCCTATTATTCAGATATTGGCTGAAAGCGTAAACAAGCTAAATGAAGTCGGGCGCATTTCTAAAAAAAGGTCATGATCAATCTCGGTTGAGTACAAGGGCCGAATTTTTTCAATTAATACTCTGATATTAAACATACTTTAAATGCGTGTATTTTGAGCGACACAAACTGATAGGTGGTAAGCGAAAATACCTTTGCAGATTGAATTTTGACTCTAATCGTTTTAAGATTGATTCGATTACTATAGTATTTCTACTTATGTTTTAAATTGAAATAAATCATTATGAAATTTTACTCTGCCGTCAAATTAAAGCATCATCAGTACGGTTTTTGGTTGCTTGAATTTTTGATTTCATGCTTGATTATCAGTGCGTTATGCGCTGTTGCTATTCCCTTCTACCAAACTTATATGGTACGTACTAAAGTAACGGAGGGTATAGCGTTAACGGGCGCTATGAAACTCAGTATTGCTGAACATTATTCGATCTATGGGCATTTTCCCGCTAATATTGATCAGATTGATAATATTAAGACTTCTGGCAACTATGTCGAAAATATCAATATGAATAATGGGGCTATTTTAGTTGAATTTTCCGATATGAATGGGAAAGGTTCCTCATTAAGTGTTCGCCCGGCTTTGGCTGAAAATGATCTGCCTAAAGTGATAAAATGGCACTGTGGTTATGCACAGCCACCCGCTCATTTTGTGATTCAAGGTGAAAACCACACTGATATGCCCTCTCAGTATTTGGTTTCTGCATGTCGTTAATTTTTTTTGTCTTTTTCATAAAAATAATTATCGAAGGCTGCAAGAGGGTTGACTTTGTCGGGGCGAACCTGCGTGTTCGCCATTTTTTACTATACTGTCCACCGTTATAATTTGCGCTTTTTTTGTTATACTCGGCGCGGGAATAAATTTAACTTTTGGCAACCCCAGGTTGCCACCTGGGGCTATTCATATTCAACCCCTTCGGGGTTGCGCGTTTTAAGCTTTTATTATTGGTGCGAAAAAGCGCAATTTATGACGGTGCTAAGTATAATAACTGATAACTGATAACTGATAACTGATAACTGATAACTGATAACTGATAACTGAAAAAGTATAGGAGTTTTTTGTGAAAATGTCTGTTCACATCACTGAATTTATCAGTGAATTGGCTTTACTATTGGAAAGCGGTATTGCTTGTCGTGATGCGCTTAAAATTGTTCAACAGGAACAAGATAAGCGGGCTATGCAAAAATTAATTGCTGCCATTCTTAACGATGTTGAAAAGGGTATGAGTTTGGCGGATAGTTTTGCTCAATATCCTGATTATTTTGAACCCTTTTTGGTGGAAAGGCTAGTCAGTAGTGGGAAAGAGGAAGCCAATCAAATGGCAAGCTTGCTTAAAATTGCCCAATACCGCGAGTCTATGGATGTTGATGCCCAAAATTTGACTAAAAGGATCGCGTTTTCATCCGTTTATATTTTCTTTTTGCTTTTCCTTTTAGTGATTCTGACAACGTTTCTTCTGATTTATGTGGTGCCCGTGTTTGCGGATATGTTTAGCAGTTTTGGGGGAGAGTTACCCGGATTAACCCAATTAGTGGTGAATATATCTGATTTTTTTGTCGCTAACGGGCTATTGATCATGGGTGGCGTGTTTGTTTTGGGCTGGTTGATATGGAGAAAGTGGCAAGTTGTCACTTTGTATCCCCCCTCAATTGGAAGACTTTACCACAAAATCGCGTTGATACGTGCTTTGCGAACGTGTGTTTTTATGCTTTCTGAGGGTGCGTCTGTTGCTAAAGCCTTTGCGGCGGCGGCTCAAATAGTCCATAATCCCATTTATGCTAAACGACTCAATCAGGTGAGCGAGCAAGTGGCTGAGGGTATGCCTTTGTCTGATGCCTTACGGGCGCATTCGATTTTTCCAAAGAAAATGGTTCATGCGGCTATAGTGGGTACACAAACCAATAAGTTGGATAAATTGCTGGCGAAATTGGCTGATTTGTATGCGAAACAATTGCAGCAAGCGACGGGCCCAATTATTAGAAGTTACACTTTATTGATCATTATTTTGATTGGTATCATAGCCGGAATGTTGATTCTTTCCATGTATTTGCCTATTTTTTCGATGGGTGGTGAGATTTAGCGAGGAAAACATGGACAATAAAGGTTTTGTTTTTTTTGATCTGATGCTGACTGTCAGCGTTATTGGCATACTTGCGGCAGTGGCTATCCCGGCTTATAGTGACTATATGACTAAAAGCCAAGTTGCAGAAAGTAGCCTACTTGTTGTGACGGTTAAAAAAGCGATTGGTGATTATTATGCTTATCACGGACGATTTCCGGCGAATAATCAAGCCGCTGGTGTTGCTGAACAAATTATGGGTCATTATGTCTCCCGTGTTGAGGTGAACAATGGTGTGATTGAAGTCTCTTTTGGAGAGCGTAGTCATGCCAAAATAGCGGGACACACTTTGCGCTTGCAGCCCGTTGTTAAGGAAAATGCTTGGGTAGGTATCGTGAATTGGAGTTGTAGTAGCACAGTAGAGAAGAAATATTTACCTAAATTTTGTAGAAAGTGAATTTTCATTTTTCGTTCAAAAAATAGGTTTTGAGCGTGACTAAAAACAGAAACAATAAACGCTAAAGACGCTAAAGACGCTAAAGACGCTAAAGGATGTTAAAAAGGCCTTAAAAATCGGCGTTATTTTTTTCACGCAAAAGTTTTGCGTGAAAAGTTCTTATGCGATTTTTTTTAAATAGACTCCCCTTTTTAAGTGCGTTCCGTAATAATATGCAAACAAAAAATAAGGGTTTTACATTGATAGAATTAATGGTTGTTGTGGCTATCATTGGCATTTTAGCGGCTACTGCCATACCGGCTTATAGTGATTACATGAAACGCGCTAAAGTCAGTGAAGCTTTTATACTGGCCAGCAGTATTACCAAAACGATTGGCGATTACTATGCCTATCGCGGCCAATTACCCAAAGATAATCATGCGGTTAATTTACCTGAGCCGCAAAATTTAGGCGGACAGTATGTTGACAGTTTAGAGATAGATCAGGGTGCGATTCATCTGATTTTTCAAAACAAGATTTTCTTTGATGAGGCGACTACGCTGACGTTACGCCCCGCCATTGTTGTTGCCTATCCGCCCAGTAATGCTTTAACGTGGGTATGTGGTTATGCTGAAGCTGTGGAAGGCATGGTGCTGTTCGGTGATAATAAAACCGATCTTGATCCTCAATATTTACCTAAAGTCTGTTTATCACTTCACTAAGGGCTTACAAAACTGATGCGTAAATTCCAATCTGGTTTTACTTTAATAGAATTGATGATTGTCGTTGCCATTATTGGCATTTTAGGTTCAATGGCTATCCCGACTTATCAAGACTTTATTATCCGCGCTCAGATCAATGAGGCGATGAGTCTCAGCGAGGGTGTGAAGAAGTCGATTACTGAATATTATGTTGCGAATCAAGGCTTTCCTGCCAATAATCAAACGGCGGGGGTGCCGAAGTCGGCCCATTTAATTGGTAATTTTGTTACCGGTGTAGAAGTTAAAGATGGCGCGATTGCTATAACATTAGGCAATCGTATTAATGCCCATGTTAAAGGTAAGGTGTTAAGTTTGCGGGCTGCCATTGTTACTGATAATCCGAGCAGTCCGATTTCATGGCTTTGTGGTTATGCTGAACCGGTTAATGGTATGACAGCCGTTGGTGAAAATAATACCACTGTGCCTAGTCTTTATTTGTCTATGTCTTGTCGGGCTTGGAAAGAGCAATCGTAAAAGTCAGAAATTTCCCAAACCCCAAAATCCCCTCAACCCCCCTTTGCAAAAGCTTTAGGAATATCCAAAAAATAAATTATCCCTGTGTGTTTTGTAGGTGGGTAACGGGTTTTTAAAGCCCACCATTGCCAATCAATGTAGGGTGGGTAACGGGTTTTTGTTGCCCACCATTCCCTCACCCGACACCGGCTTGAATATTTTGTTTTAATTATTTTTTTGGGACTTCCTTAGTTTTCGCGCCAAAAATTTTGCGCGCAAAACTTTTGGCGTTCAAACTTTAGTTTGAATTGCAATCCAACCTAGACAAACTAAAGTTTGTACTCCGAGATAACTATCTGAAATCATTATAAAAACAGTTGGCGTGACTCCTAGACTCCTGATTCCTTTATGGCAAACCAAACAAGTGTCGTGCGCTTAATAAGAGTGATGTGATATAGGCCACATTTTTGAATTTGCCGCCAAAATCGGCTGTTTTTTCAAAAACCGTAGAGATTTTGCTGATAATCTGATTGACACCATTCAGAGGGGCTTCGATGGCATCACGTTTTTCTTGCGAGGGTTCTTGTTGAGGGGGGAGTTGTTCCGCTTCTTCCGATGCTGTCTTGAGTGCCTTAATGTGCTGCATGACTTCCATGACAAGGCTATCTTTTTCGTCTTCATCGAGGCTGCCTCCTTTGCTTTCTTCGATTTCTGACTTGAGGTGGCGCAATTGTTGGCGTAATTCTTCAATCTGTTGGATAAATTCTTGTTTATCTTGCTCTTGTTTAAAACCGGTTATGATGGTTGTGGTGGTGGTTTTATCGCCGGCAACCACATCGCCGCCGGCCTGAATTGAGACATTTCCACCCACATTGCCGATATTAAAACCACCTTTGCTAGGTTTGTCGCTCATTAAAATGGCCTTTGATTTGAATTTTTGAATGGGGTTATTCAGTGCAGCGAATAATATTATTATATTGCTGTGTCCCCAGTGAACCGTCATTTACTCCGATTTGTTAAGCAAATCTTGCATGGACACGGTTAAATTTGGTGCCGCCCGACGTAATTTGCGATCTTCAGTAACAAGCGGAATGCCTAGCATTTGTGCAAGGGCGAGATATTGAGCATCATAAGAACTTACACTGTGCTGTATGGCTAAATGAAACGCTTGTCGCATATCAACTTCTTGTTCATTTCCTTCTACCAAGGCATTGGCATTTTCCCAAATAGTGAGTAAATCAGCTTCACTTTGAGAACCTTGTCTTGCAATTTTCAATAGAATGCTGATCAGTTCATGCCGCCATAAAGGCGGCACTACCCATTCTTTATCTTTCGCAAAAACTTGACGTGCTAAGTCAGTAAATGGGCTTTCAATAAAGTAATAAGCCAGTATATTAGCATCCACCGGAATCATTATTCACGCCCCTCGCATTTAGCCTGTTCAAGCCATTCTTCAGTGATAGGAAAACTGACGTTAACCGGTTTGACTGATTTGAGCCATTCTTTGTGACTAGCTCGTTTTAAAAAACGTGGTGAGGAGGGTTCAATTAATATAATAATTTCTACCCTTGCACCGATTGGCAATTCAGGAGATAGCACTTCAATTCGTCCCCCTTTTCCTACAATGGCTTGTTGCCTAATACCATTAACCATAATTCCTCCAATTATATAGTAACTAAATATATTAAATAATATTAAAAAATAGACTGTAATAATTATAAAAGATGTTATTATTAAAGCCCAGAAATTATTGACAGCTATTACAAATGCCCAAAATTTTTGACGGG